>JAJFGX010000089.1 GCA_021775895.1 Alphaproteobacteria bacterium
AATTCTGGAATATCGGCACAGTCGAGGCTGGGGACACGAGCAATCATGGAGCTAGTAGCGACACAACCAACCATGGACAAGTGTTCCATGGTGATTGTCACTTTTAACTATCACACTTGTTTTCTTTTTCTAAAACTAGCAAGTGTTCCAATCTTTTTTCTGCCGCTTTTATTGCGTTAGAATAATTAGACTGTTTGGCTAATATTGTGATTGTTTTCTTCATTGGTTTAACTCCATTCGTTATTAAAAACAAACGGCCACCAATTTCTTGGTAGCCGGGGAGTTTCAACCGTCATACATACGGCGCAACGTATTCACGCTGAGCGTTATTATATTTCGTCGCCTCCCCAACCAAAAGTCGAGAAAGTAACATATATTTATAACGGTCTAATGTCATAGACCGCCGAGTAGAGGTTGTAAAGCCCCGAGCAAATGACACATGCCATTCACCTGCCGTGATTATAGCTTTTACTTTTTTGATGGGCAAGTGGAAAGATTCTGTACTAATTTAAGTTGTACAAGAACCTTGTGCATATAGTCATTTAATATTATAATTACTCTATAACTATTTATAAAATTAGGACTTTTACCATGGTGGACTACACTCTTTTTATTGATGAAAGATATATAAAATAATGAAAAAGACTGATAGAAACTTAAATATTTCTATAGAAGATTGTTTCAAGATCTTTGAACAAAGCTTTACCAGAGTTAAATACTTCACATGCATTACAGATAACTTTGATTTATCAATGCTCCCTAGCAACTGGAATATAGAAAACTCATCTAGCTTAAAATATTGCATGAATGAACCTAATGAAGCCGATAAACAGATGCTAACAGATGCATATAAACATTTTATTCAATGCTATTTAGTTCGTGACTGTATAGAAAGTTTTGTATTATCTTTAGATAAACTATTTTATACACTACAACTCCATGGAAAGAAAATACCAATGGGCGAGACTTTACTTAATGATGAAGAAAAAAAAGACTTCAAAAAATTTGAATACATGGGATATGGTTGTAAAATTAAAAAACTAAAAAAAAATTTCAATTGAAATTAGATTCATACGAAGAAATAATTACTAGTTTAACTGATATTAGAAACTGCTTTTCTCATCGTAATGGTTTCGTTAGTAAAAATGACGGCAAAACAACAAAAAATAACAAACAAAGTTTCCAATGGAAAACTGTTCATTCTTTTGCTAAAGGAACAGAAACTGGAAATATATCATCTATAAAAAATACAGAATACCATTCCGAACCAAGAGATATTTGTATAAAAATTAAGCTACATTCAAAACTGCTAGACATCGGTGAACAATTGGCATTCTCTTCTGCAGAAACCTATGAAATAGGCTTCTCATTAAACCTTGTAAAATATAAGTATATTGAAGAGGTAAAAAAATACATTAAAAGGGTTAATAAATGGAGGAGATGAAACAGAATTTTACAAGAAGAACCTAACAAAAGATTCATTAGAAGAGGCACGACAAAATTCTACTGAGCTAGACCTTCTAATATCTATGATTACTTTTAACTAAAAAGATAGACACAACACACAAAATTATGCCTTTTTCTCCCAGCCACCATTATCATTTTGTTGATAATATACCGTATCCATACCCTGCTCTTTATAGGCTTTCCAGTGTTGCCTTGCGATTTTCACAGCCTCTGCGTCATCACCATTGAACATCTCACAGCAAATATCATAGTCTGATATTTTATCCGAAACTGCTCCATCTGCGAGTATCAATACATTAGCATTATTTGGATTGTCATCATTATTTGTTAGCCAAATTGGTTGCTCTAAAGGGTCGATACCCTTACCTTCCGAGCCGTGTGGTAGAAAACTATTTGGATCAAAGCTCCACAAAAGACTATCTAGCATCTTAACGCTATCTTCTTTTCCAAGTTTCACCACCACTCGATGACCAATCGAGTGTATTTTTGCCAATAATGGCGGTAAGTTATGCTCCATTACCCCACGTTGTAAATGATAAAAGCGAACTTCGGTCATGTTTGTTTATTTGCCCTCATAATGTGTTTTAACTAAAGTATCTAGTAAACGCACTCCATAGCCTGTTCCACCTTTAGGCACTGTTGGACGGTCTTTATCTGCCCATGCCATGCCTGCAATATCAATATGAGCCCAAGCCGTGCCTTTTTTAATGAAACGCTGTAAGAAAGCCGCCGCAGTTGCACTGCCAGCCCCCGTACTTGCACCGCCAATATTTTGAATATCGGCTATCGGGCTATCGATTGCCTTATCCCAAGCCTTACACATTGGCATATGCCATGCTTTTTCATCTACTGCTTCGCCTGCCTCTGCTATTTGTTTTGGTAGTTCTTCATCATTTGAGAAAATTCCTGCATATTCATGCCCTAGAGCAACTATTATTGCTCCCGTCAATGTTGCTAAATCAATTACCACTTTTGGTTTGAATTTCTCTTGCGTATGCCATAGAGCGTCTGCGAGAACCAAGCGTCCTTCTGCATCTGTATTTAAAACCTCAATGGTTTGACCAGACATAGATGTCACAACGTCACCTGGACGAGTAGCTGTACTAGATGGCATATTTTCAGCCAACGCAATAACGCCGATAACATTTACTTTTGCTTTACGTCCTGCCAAGGCTTTGATTAAGCCTGTTACAGTACCTGCACCCCCCATATCCCATTTCATTTTATCCATTCCAGCCGCAGGCTTTAAGGATATTCCACCTGTATCAAAGGTAACGCCCTTACCAACAAAGGCAATCGGCTGTTTTTGCTTAGCTGATGCTGTTTTAGGCAATCCATCATATTGCATGATGACCATACGTGAAGGTCTAGCACTGCCCTGCCCTACAGATAATAAAGAGCCCATACCAAGTTTTTCCATGTGCTTATCTGTCAATATTTGTACCTTAACCCCCATCGGAGTTAGCTCTTTTTTTGCTCTAGCGGCAAAACTTTCTGGGTAAAGAACATTTGCAGGCTCTGTCACCAAGTCACGAGTTAAAAACACACCTTCTGCAATTTTTTGTAATGGAGTAAATAATTTTTTTGCTTCTGCAACTTCACTTAAAATAAAGTCCAGCTTTTTTATTTCAACTTTGTCTTTGCCTTTGCTTTTACTTTTGGTTTTATATTGGTCAAAGCTATAATCTTCAAGCACCGCTCCATATGCCATATGAGCCGCAAAGCTCTGATTACTATGCCCATCAAAACTATCTAATAAAATACTAGCCTGACTAATTTTATGCATTTTTAATGTTCTAACAACAACGCTGCCGAAAGCCTCAATATCAGTTAATGAGCATTCTTTTGCATTACCTACCCCCAAAAGTACTATATGATCAACCTCTGCCCCTGCAATGCCAGTAAGAATTAAGCTCTGCCTAGCTTTGCCAGTGAAGTTAGCACTAGCCTTAATTGCTGATGAAAGAGCCATTTTTACTTTCTTATCAAAGTCACTAGCATTGCTTTCAATTACCGCTTTTCCTGCTTTGTTTGCAATAAGAACAACCAATGCACTATTGTTTGCTGGCTTTGTTGTGTAGAATCCTGTTTTAAGCATGTTTAATTCCCCTAAATTTTCTTTTCATTTGATGTAAATTACACTACAAAGAAGCGTAGCAAATAAATTAGAAATAAAATAGAGCAAATGTATCTTACAAACCGTTATATAACAAAAGGACTTCTTAGCATATGCTTGCTAGTCGCTTTGGTGCTTACATCTATTATTTGGCTAACGCAATCTCTACGTTTGCTTGAGCTAATTGTAAATTCTAGCGCTCCATTTAGCTTATTCTTTAAAATGATTGTTTTTTCTCTGCCAAAATTTATGGAAGTTATTTGCCCTGTCGCTGTCATGACCTCCGTAATTTTTATATACAACCGTATGATTAGCGATAATGAGCTTATCATTATGCGTTCTGCTGGCATTAGCCCACTTGTTTTATCTCGACCCGCAATTACTATATCAGCAGGTGTTACGGCTATTTTATTAATTATGAGCACTTGGTTATCGCCTGTTGCTATTGGAAATATGTACAATTTAAAACAAGTAGTTAAAGCAGAGTATTCAACCTTCTTGCTAAGAGAAGGTGTTTTTAACCCTGTAAGCACTTACCTAACTATCTACTTACGAGAGCGTGGACATAAAGGGGAGCTTAAAGGGCTACTTATTCATGACACGAGACCTGAAAATAAAACTCCTGTAACTATCACTGCAAAACGTGGAGTTGTCTTAACCACAGAAAAAGAACCCAAAGTAATTATATACGATGGAATGAGACAGCAATTTGAACCTGAAACCAAAAGCATGTCACGATTAGGCTTTGAAAGATATACCTTGGAAATAAAAGACTTTCAATCAGAGGTTAGTAAGCGCTGGCGTTCTGAAAAACAAAGAACCCTAACTGAACTAATATTTCAAACCGATTTGAACGATGAGCAAAAAAAGAAATATTCATATAAATTTTATGCAGAAGCGTCAAAGCGTATTATCACTCCTTTCAGTGCTATTGGCTATGCAATGATTGCGCTTGTCTGCCTCTTAACTGGCTCTTTTAATCGCAGAGGGCAAGTTAAACGTATTTTAATGGCTATTGGCATTACTCTTGTCTTACAAAGCTCATATCTTGGACTTGCCAGCCTTATTAAAACAGAAATTTGGGCAATCCCTGTTTTATATATTTCGGTTTTAGCTCCTATATTTATAAGTTTATTTATACTTAGCGATAAAGGACGAATTCTAATTTCTAGGCTGCTGAAAAGCTCGCACCAACAAAAAATGGTGAAAATATGAGAAATTATTCCTTTATTTTATGGCGTTACACAGCAATACACTTTTTGCTTAGCTTCGTTGCTCTATTGCTTATCTTACTTGGTATTGTCTACATATTTGACATTATAGAATTGCTGAGAAGAGCTTCAAAACTTGATGGTGTAGGAATTGGAATAGTGGCTCATATGGCTATATTAAAGCTACCTGAAGTTGGACAAGTTTTATTGCCTTTTGCCGTTTTATTTAGTGCAATGTATAGTTTTTGGACGCTTAATAAAAAAAGTGAAATTATAATTATGCGTTCATCTGGTATATCTGCTTGGCATTTTCTTACCCCATCTTTATTTAGTGCTTTTTTTATAGGGGTTATTGCGATTACTATTTTAAATCCTTTATCCTCAATTTTATTGCAAAAATATCAAACCATGGAAGAATTGCACCTTAAGAAAAAGAGCCATTTCGTCGCTCTACTGCAAAATGGCTTATGGCTTCGTCAAAATGACCCTGAAGGCTATGCACTTATATATGCTAAAGAATTTGAGCCTCATAGCTGGAATTTAAGTGATGTTATAAGTTTTACTTTCGATACAGAAGATAATTTTATTCAACGTATAGATGGTAGTAAAGCAGAACTAATGGACGGCTATTGGAATATCTCACAGGCTGTAATACATAAAAACACCCCAAAACCAGAGCGTATTGATACATACAGATATCCAACCACACTTACGGCACAAGAAATTGACGATTCATTTGCCTCACCAGAAACTTTATCATTTTGGGAAATACCTAATTTCATTAAAAAAATGGAAGAAACTGGCGTATCTACCAGCACGCTAAAAGTACATTTTCAATCACTTTTATCTAGACCGTTGTTCTTCTTATCAATGGTTTTACTCGCCGCTACAGTCTCCCTACGCCCTGTCAGACAAGGCAATAGTGGGTTTTTAATTGTTAGTGGTATTGCACTTGGTTTTGCTGTTTTATTCATAGAAACTGTTCTACAAGCCTTTGGTATATCTCAAAAACTACCGATAACTCTTGCTGCATGGACACCTGCTTTATTAACAACTCTTTTAGGAACGGTTGCCATACTTACTCTTGAAGATGGCTAATAACTTTATCTATATTAGCTTTTGTAGCATTCTCTATTATTTCAGCATCAGACATTTGATTACGAAACCATGTCATTTGTCGCTTTGCATAGTTTCTAGTTACTTGTTGTGCTTTACTAATAGCCTCGTCAATACTGCAATTACCGACTAAATAATCAGACAATTCCTTAAACCCCAGAGCATTAACCAGAGCAACATCAGAATTTATTTTTTCATTATCAATTAAGGAACAAAATTCAGTTACTTCATCAAGAGCCCCATTTTCAACCATTAATTCAAATCTTTCATTACATCGCTGATATAGTATATCTCTATCTGGTTGCAAAACAGTTTTTATAAACTTGATGTTATCAGGCACCCCTTCCCGTGGCATATCTTGCCAATAAGCAAGACTTTTACCAGTAGCTTCCAAAACCTCCCATGCTCGCATCATTCGCTGCGGGTTAAGCATGTCTATACGTTTGATGATTTCAGTATCTAACTTTGATAACTCTACAGCAAATTGCTCTCGTCCCAACTTATTATAGATGTCTATTGTACTCTCTCGAACTTCATCTGGTATTTGAGGAATTAAACTTAAACCTTCGGTAAGTGCTTTAAAATAAAGTCCTGTGCCCCCAGTAATAATGGGGAGCTTTCCTGTTGCGTGTGCTTTATTTATAGCATCAATAGCCATATCCCTCCACATTGCAGCAGAATAATCTTGCGTTGGAGATAATTCTCCATAAAGGTAATGTGGGACAATAGACTTATCTTCTATAGATGGGTGAGCTGTCAACATATGCAAGCCATCATAAACTTGCATTGAATCGGCATTAATAATGACACCAGAACAAGCCTTAGCAATTTCTAGAGCAAAGCCAGACTTACCGCTTGCCGTAGCCCCTGCAACAATTAAAACTTTCCTAGCATTAATAATCATTTTTGTTTTAATCGTATTCCAACAAAACGTAAATTATCAGCTCTAGAAACCAAAAGTAAAATAGAGGTTTTCTTTTTCTTTATCATTGACTTAAGCACGCCCTGCAATGACTTTACATTAACGATCACTTTTCTATCTGCTTCAACGATAACATCGCCCTCACGCAAACCTTTATCAGCGGCTGGGCTTTCTTGCAAAACCTTTGTAATAACAACGCCAGATACCAATTTATCAATTTTATACTGTTTGCGTAAATTATCATTTATAACACTGGCAAAAACTCCAAGCTCTTTCAGTTCAATCGCATTTGTCAAACTACCATCTCCATGAGTTTTTGAAGCAGACTTAACTAAACCATTTTCTTCCGCTTTTTCTAACTCTCCAAGACGTACTTTAACCTTATTCTCTTTACCATCACGCCACACTAAAACAGTTACGGTACGACCAACATCTGTTTCAGCAACAATTAAAGGTAATTGACGCATTTCTGAAATAGGCTTGCCATCAAATTTAATAATTACATCACCAGATTTAATACCACCTTTACTAGCAGGGCCATCTTTTGTTGCGCTTGAAACTAATGCTCCCATTTTTTCCTTCATACCTAAGCTATCAGCAATATCTTCTGTTACCTCTTGTATACGAACACCAAGCCAGCCACGTTTTGTTTGACCATATTTTATCAACTGTTTAACAACATTTTTTGCTAGATTTGCAGGCACAGCAAATCCTATCCCGACAGAACCACCAGATGGTGAAAAGATTGCAGTATTAACCCCAATAACATCACCTTTAACATTGAACATTGGGCCTCCAGAATTACCTCTATTTATTGAAGCATCTGTTTGAATGAAATCATCATAAGGCCCTGCATTAATATTCCTTTGACGAGCAGATATAATACCTGTAGTAACAGTACCACCAAGACCAAATGGATTGCCTATTGCTAAAATCCAATTACCTACTCTAGCCGAGCTACTATCTCCCCATTTAGCAGCAGTTAATTTATGCTTAGTTTTTATTTGCAGAACAGCTAAGTCTGTTTTTTTATCATGACCAATTAAAACTGCATCTATATTAGTATCATCATGTAATATTACTTTTATATCATCAGCCCCATCAATCACATGGTTATTAGTTACAATATAGCCTTTTTCAGCATCTATAACAAAACCAGAACCTAAAGATGATACTTCCGATGGCTGATTTTGTGGTATGTTTTCATACTGTTCAAAAAAATCACGGAACATATCTTCGAATGGGGAATTCATACCAAAATTAGGCATCGGAGGCCTTTTCTGTGCTTGAACTTTATGAGTCGTTGAAACATTAACCACTGTTGGTAATAAAATTTCCGCTAAATCAGCAAAGCCTTCATTAAAATCCACTACATTATTCTTTGTTTGTTCGCTAACTGTAGTTTTTGATTTTAATAATGGTGATGTTTCTTTATTACCAAAAGCGAACACAGAGTAGTTAGCCACAATAATGACAACAATAAAAGAAGCCACCACAAATAAAGAAATTAAATAGTTTGTTTTTTTATTATTTATCTTACTCATAACCCTATTGACCTTTCAATGTTTTTTCAAAAAAGTTAAAAAACTCAGTATCTGGGGACAACACAAACATTGTATCATCACTAGATAAAGAATCTTTGTAGGCTTCCAAAGAACGATGAAAAGCATAAAATTTAGGATCTTTATTGTAAGCTTTAGCATAAATTGCAATCGCATCTTTATCGCCTTCACCACGAAGTATTTGTGCCTCTTTTTCTGCCTCTGATATTAAAATAATGCTCTCTTTATCAGCTTTAGATCTTATTTCTTTTGCTAGCTCATTACCTTGAGCACGAAACTCTTTCGCTTCACGATCACGTTCTGAACGCATACGAGCATAAATTGATTGACTAATTTGATCAGGGAAATCAGTGCGTCCAATACGGACATCAACTATAGATAAACCAAAACGCTGTACAGAGCCATTAACCTCTTCTTTAATTTTATTCATTACATCTGAACGTTTCTCTGTCAAAATATCATTCAAAGTTGAATTACCTAAAGTACTACGTACCGAACTATTAATTAAGTTATGAAGTCTAGTTACAGCTTGTGATTCTGTTTGCAGAGTCTTGTAGAAAGTCAGCATATCAACAATTTTATATCTAGCAAACGTGTCCACAACCAAACGTTTTTGATCTGCCAAAATCAGCTCTTCTGATGGGGGATCAACCTCCAAAACACGACGATCAAACACTTTCAAATTTTCAATAAATGGAACTTTAGTTTTTAAACCCGGTGTAGGGTGTTGCCTTACAGGGTCACCAAAACGCAAGACAATTACTTGTTTTGTTTCTGGCACAATAAACAAAGACTGTGTAATCAAAATAAAAGATACTGCAAGAAAAATTAATATCGCCATAAGATGTTTTGTCATTTGTTTGTCTATTCCTTCTATTAAATACCTTAATTAATTTAAAATATTATATGATATTGTTTTAATATCGTAAACAATTTAATGGTGCGGCCGAGAAGACTCGAACTTCCACGGGAAAAAAAATCCCACAGCGACCTCAACGCTGCGCGTCTACCAATTCCGCCACGGCCGCAAAAACCAATAAAGCCGTATATATTCATACATAAAATTACAAAATGAGACAACCACTAAATAATTTTTAAAGTAAGATTTTACCTATCTATTCTTTTTTGCTATATTGTCTTAATGATTCACAAATATTTAGGTGTAGATAAATGTTAAACTTTGAAAAACCATTGCTTGAGCTAGAAAGCAAGATTACAGAATTGCAACGTATGAGCAACGATAATGACAATGATTCAAACATTGACGATGCACTAAAGAATTTACGTGACAAAGCCGATCGTATGCTAGAGAAAACATACACTTCTTTAACCGCTCAACAAAAGGTAATGGTTGCCAGACACCCTGCCCGCCCACATTTTAGTAATTACATTAAAGGTCTAATTACTGACTTTACGCCACTGGCTGGTGATAGGTTTTTTTCAGAGGACCCTGCTTTAATTGCAGGTATTGGACGATTTAAAGACCAGCCATGTGTTATAATTGGGCAAGAAAAAGGACATGACACAGCAAGCCGTATTCATCATAATTTTGGCATGCCTAGACCTGAAGGTTACCGTAAAGCACAACGTTTAATGGATATAGCGTCCCGTTTTAACCTGCCAGTAATCACACTTGTAGATACGGCTGGTGCATATCCTGGAATAGGAGCGGAAGAACGTGGACAATCAGAAGCAATCGCCAAATCTATTGAAAGTTGCCTACGTTGTACAACCCCTATTATTTCTGTGATTATTGGTGAGGGTGGCTCTGGTGGAGCGGTTGCTATTGCTACTGCTAACCGTGTTTTAATGTTAGAACATTCAATTTATAGTGTAATATCACCAGAGGGTTGTGCTTCTATATTATGGCGCAGCTCAGACTACGCTAAAGAGGCAGCAGAAGCACTAAAGCTTACTGCACAAGACTTAAAAGAGCTTAATATTATTGATGAAATAATTCCTGAACCTATTGGTGGTGCCCATCGTTTCCCTCAAAAAACTATAGAATCCGTCGGAATAGCGATAGAAAAAAGCTTAGAACAGTTAGTCGGACAAGATTCTGAGACGATAAGAACTAATCGTGAAAATCGCTTTATAAATATCGGTAGTTAAAACTCTTAGAATTAAACCTCAATATCCACGATACTGCCACGAGGAGTATCTTGACCTCTCTGATCTGCTGCATTATTAGACGAAGTTTGTGTATCTTCCCGTGCTAATGATTTTTCTTCTGATCGTTGAGATTCTGCCGTTGGAGCTTGACGAGGCTCTACTTGGTTAGTCTTTGGCTTCTGTTCTGCCGTTCCAACACGATCATTACTATTCCCAACCCCTGGTTGGAAAGTATTTGTTACTGGAGACTGCGTCACACCAATATTTGCAACCATTTGACACTCCTACATTTTAATATAAACATTCCCTACTTCCATCATAGCAAGTAAAAGTAAATAAATCCTTACTTCCCTCTATAGCGATTAACATATTATTAATTGACTAAAGCCAATTCCTATGATAGTATGGTAACAATAAAGCAAAGTTAGGAGAAAATATGTCAGAAAACATAGAACAAGCATACATTTCAGGACAAGTAGCTGATGGTTTAAGCCCATCAGACCAAGCCATAATTGCTGGAGCTATATTAAATCAAGAATCAACAATACTTACAGAATCTACGCTTGAAAATGATAATAGAGCTAATAAACACCTAAGTAAATTTATGTTTGAAGTAAAAAAAACAACTAGTATGACTTCCAATATACAAAGAAGGTCTAAATTTTATTCTGATAGCCCAGCAGTCGAGTTGCTACAAGAAGTCCTAGGCATTGTAGAAGACCTATCTTATGCTGTCGCAAAACGTAAATCATCTCAAAATGTAGTTAAAGATAGTTCAAAAAGCAAAAATATGACGACAACCTCAAAATATGCGTTATCTAAAACACCTAAAAGTGCAAAGGTTGAAAATCAATGGAAAATTGCTAAACTTAAAAAGCTAAAAGAATTACATGGTCAAATTAAGCATGCTCTAGAAAATAAGCACACAATATCTAATGAGCAAGTAGAAAAAATTAGAAAAGGTGTGATTGCTATGCGTAACGATATTCATAAAGAGCTTGGATCAGGGCAATCAATCCCAAAACTAGAATCAAATAAAGCCCTAAATCAATCGATGAAAACTTTGTAGAACTATGGAAGCAATAACTTCTACCCAGTAGCAGCTTCGTAACCTTCATAAATAATTATTAAATAGTTCTTGACTTTTTCGCTTTGCTTATGTATATTGATTTACAGCAATCAGCATTAATGTTTAGGAAGTGAAAAATGGAAGAAAATAATACAGAAGAAAAGAGTTTAGTTGCATATTACGCAAAATCAGCCGGTTATCATACAGCGAAAGCCATAACTAGTGAGATAGGTGGTTATGCTTTAATTATAGCTAGTGCATTCATACTACCTTCTATGGCTATTAATAACCAAACTTTTGAAAGTGATATGGACAAAACTGGCACATATGAACATGATCAAGTATTAGAACAGCTAGTAACTAAGAAAGATAATTTGCTGTCAGGCGTTCAAAATTATATTGAGATAAGAGATAAAATGTCAGAATACCAAGAGACTGGAGCACTTAGAGAATCTTTTATACTAGAGCCTGATCTACAACTACAAAAACAAGCTTCTGAAGAAGATGTTCGAGAATTTCTAGCACATGCATACATGAATGGCTCATCAGAAGAAGGCTTAGCCATTTCAGAAGTAGAGTTTCAATCTCTATTACGTGAAGTATCAAATGCAGACGTGGTATGGGATGAAGATGTAAGCAATCTATTATCTGGATATAAACATGCAGAGCATATTGATGAATGTCGTGTTCAATCATATATTTCAGCCGATGCTGACGTAAAAGCAGTATTTGCAAATACCGCTAAAGAAATGAGAACCTGTGCTCAACAAGAAGATGATAGTCAAATAGCTGCCAGTACATTTGCTATTGGACTGGGTTCATGGATTCCAGCTTTAGGGACACTGCTCTTACTCTGCAGTATTGAAGGTGCAACAAAAGGAGCAAGCAAACCTATCAAACCAAAAGTTAAAAAATTCTAGATACTTGAGCTTAAGAGGATAGCACTACATCTGCCGCTTTTTGAGATGGAGATAGACTGGAAAATTTATTCCTGATTGTAGAAAAACTGTCTTTTTGCGTTTTAGATGCTTTTTCATCTGTTAATAAACGGTTTATATGCTTGAATAAATTATCGGCGGTGCAGTCTGAGAGTAACAGTTCAGGAATAACCTCTTGATTTAATATAATATTTGGCAGACTAACATATGGTGTTTTAACCAGCCATTTAGCCAGCATGCTAGAAACAGCACCCATCTTATAACCTATAACTGTAGGCGTTCCTGTCATCGCAAGCTCTAAAGCAACCGTCCCCGACGTTGCAAGAGCAACATCACTTGCGGCAAAAGCATCATACTTATCTTCACTTAATACTAATACATCGTTATTAGCAAAATATTCTTCTACGCTATCTTTTAAGTGCGGAAGACTAATTGAAATTATCTTTATATTAGAATTTTCTCTTTTAGTTCTCTCAATAACTTTTTTAAATATCGGTAGCATTCTTTTAAGCTCTGAATGACGACTACCAGCTAAAACACATAATATTTTTTGACCCTCTAGAATGTTATATTTATGCCTAAATTTTAGTCCATCAGCATTCATCAAACTATCATTATCAACCATAGGGTGACCAACGAATGTGCATGGCAAACCCTCTTTTTCAAAATATGGTGGCTCAAATGGTAATAAAGCTAAAATATGATCTAAAAAAACGGCTACTTTTTTTGCTCGTTTTGGTCGCCACGCCCAAACACTAGGTGCAACATAATGCACACATGGAGCTTTTACTAAGCCTCGCTTTTTTATCGCTTTAATTACACGAAAACAAAAATCTGGGGAATCTATGGTTACAATTACATCAGGTTGTTGTTTTTCAATGTCTTCTACAGTTTGTTTAATTCTTGATAATAAATCAAATAACTTAGGTAAAATTTCTGCAATCCCCATAACCGAAAGTACTTCCATTGGAAATATAGAATCAAGCCCTTCAGCTATCATTTGCTTTCCGCCAACACCAAAGAAATCAATAGCATCAGAACTTTTTTCTTTTAAAGCCGCCATTAAAGAAGAACCGAGATTATCCCCAGATTCTTCACCAGCAATTATATAGATTTTTTTACTCATAAAAACTCAATCTTAAATAGTGAATGATATATAAGCCCTATCATCATAAGAGACTTGACCATGTTGTAGCCCTTTAGTTGAAGGATACTCCCGAAAAAGCAAAGGGTCTTCCTTAAGTACTTTTGTTAAAGCTTGTTCACTAGATTCTAACGTTGGTTTTAATTCTGGATAACCGTCAGAGGCTAACACAATATGCTCCGCATTTTTAGTTGAGAAAAGCTCTACAAACTGCTCTGGTACAGAAGCTCCATTAACAACACCATAGCCAAATTGACTGTCTGTATTATTTGCAAAAAGAAATTGTTTTTTTAAAATAGGCATTATAAAGTCACGCCCATAATCTTCCTCATAAAGCCCCTCCTCTAAAAATTCATTTGATAATATTCCTGCTTCAATGTAATTAGCCCTTGCCATAGAGGAGACATAGTCTATTAGCTTTCCACCATCATTAAGTAAACCGTCTAACATAAAGGGGCAGTCACCAACCCTTACAATATTCTCGTATTCTGGTAGATAGGCAACAAAACTTAAAGATGGAAAATCAATGTTTTGATTAGCGCCTTCTTCCAGTTCATCAAAAATAGCTTGTTTAAGATATACTGTCATTTTTTGCACAAGCTCTATTGGAGTAGTAATATTTTTAGAAATTGAGGGCAAAACATTAGCAATAGTTTCTGCTGCAAATCGTCCAGATGAAACACCCTTGAACTTACGTCCACTTTTATCTGTTGCCCCATCAATTACAGCAATAATATTATCATCTACAACAATAAAGTCTTCACAGCTATCTTCAGCTCCCATTTTACCTTGTAAAAACTGTTCTTTAATTCGATAACTCATATCTCACCTGAAGTAATATTTTGTTCTAGAATACCATAGATAAAGAACTTATTTTTATCTGCTAGCATTATTGCCTTATCTTGTTCAAGAAACAACGTTTTACCAGCCTCCAGAGCTATACCTGAAAAGCCAGCTTCTATAGCGTTTTCAATGGTTTTTAATCCTATCGTTGGCATATCAACCCGTTCATCTTGCTGTGGTTTGCAGCATTTGACTAAAACAGGGGCTTCACCCTTGCGTTTTAGTGTTCCTGTACGCTCTATGAGAGCGTCTGTTCCCTCAATAGCCTCAAGCCCAAGCACCAAGCCATCTTGCAATACAACAGCCTGCCCCACATCTAGCATACCCAGCTGTTTAGCCAAGTGCCAACCTTGCTGTATATCTTTCCAGTTAATTTTATTTGGCTTAACCTTCCCAATAGTTCCATTCGTAGTTAGCAAGTCAGGGCAAATATCATGAACCCCTACTATCTTAAACCCCTCTGTTTCCATCTCTTTAGTTACAGCTTGCAACAAACCATCATCACCAAGTGCCTTTACGCCTAACTTTGCAAAAAATGCAATGCCACGCATATCAGGACGCAATTCCTTTAAGCTTGGGCGATGCAGATTACCTGCCATAGTTAGCTCTGAAATTCCTTCTTTCCGTAGAATATTGAAGGCTTCACCAACCGCTCCAAGCCTAACCCACGCATGAGGATAGCTAGATAGTAATTCTGGATCAGTGAAATTCTCTAAAGCTAAAATAAAAAAAGGTCTGTTTTGTTTTAAGCAACTAGATACAACAGCAAATGGTAAGCCACCTGCTCCTGCAATAATTCCTAGACATGATTCTAATGATGTTTTTTGTTGTCGTTCCATTCTTATATAGTACTACACTATTTAGGGCGACACATAGCACGACTTTCACGATTCTGCATAAATTTAACCATCTTCATTACATAATCATCATTCGCATGATCTTTAGCAATTAAGTCAATCCGCTCTGCCATATTTCCGTCACCGTCAAAGATTCTTTTTGATACTTTTAACAAAGTTTGTATTTGAGCTTTTTCAAAACCTTTACGCTCCATGCCAACATAATTTAATCCTGCAAGATATGCACGCTCTCCTTTTACCAGCCCATAAGGTATCACATCATTTTCAACCCCTGACATACCGCCAATAAAAGCATTATCACCAATGCGTACAAATTGATGT
Source organism: Alphaproteobacteria bacterium (assembly GCA_021775895.1). GTDB lineage: Bacteria > Pseudomonadota > Alphaproteobacteria > Micavibrionales > CSBR16-224 > JAJFGX01. The sequence goes on from JAJFGX010000089.1 coordinate 15,679, forward strand.
ACTGCTGACAGACCACCGATAATTACATTATCACCAACATGGACATGTCCTGCTAGTGTCGCATTATTTGCTAAAATAACTTTATTGCCAACAACACAATCATGTGCAACATGTGATGACATCATAAACAAGCAATCATCTCCAATAATGGTTCTCATACTATCATCTGCTGTACCGGGATTTATTGTCACATGCTCACGAATAGTATTTCGCTCGCCAATAATTAATTTTGATTCTTCACCATCATATTTTAAATCTTGTGGAGCATGACCGATAGATGCAAATGGATATATAACAGTTTCAGAGCCAATTACTGTATCTCCCTCAATCACTACATGAGACTTGAGCTCAACACCATCACCCAATTCAACTTTATCACCAACTACGCAATAAGCTCCAATCTTAACATCTTTACCAATCTTCGCATTTTCAGAAATAATTGCACTAGCATGTATATTTGTCATTATTTTAAATCCTTATTATTTTCCCTAGCTATAGCATCTAGAAAACAGCCAAACAAAGCAAAACACATTTTGTTGCAGAGTATTGCAATTGTAATTTCATATATCTATTGACATATAATTAAATATGTGTTACGTTTATAATATATTAATTAGATTCGATAATGCAGAGGAAAAGCAAATGGAAGATGAACGAAGTAAAGAAAAAAGTATTAATATCCCAAATCCTGTGCATTACACAGGAAAAACTATCAATGTTGCAGGGCCGCTATTCCCTCTCGTCATTGCAGTTGTATTATCAGGTTTTGGTTCAGTGTTCCTAGGTGATAGTATCATAGATGCTCATGATAGCATTCCAGATACTCAAGGTACTGGTAACCAAGCGGAACTTATTTTGGAACATGAGCAAAATTTTGCGGAGCTTTCTAAACTAGCTGAAGAATATAAAGAAACTAACGACTATTTTTCTTTAGACACCAAATATGGCAACACTAAAGAAGGACAGGAAGATGCACTTAAAGCCTTAGCAGAAGAAATATCAACATCAATGAATGAAAACTATATGAGTTTATTGTTAAGTGGGGCTGATAAAGAAGAAGGTGCCGCCCTGAGTGAAGAAAATTTTTCTCCTTTACATGAACAATTTGCTGAAATAGCCAACAATACTGATGCTATCAAAGATTTAGGCTATGATATGAAAATAGAGGCTGGGGCTTTAGATGAATGTATCGCAGTTAATGATTCACTATCTTCACAAACGACACTAGGTAGATACAATAATACAAAACAGCTTAACCAATGTATGGCTGAAGAACATGACAATAGTGGTTTTGGCTTAGCTTTACCTATCATCATTATAACATTTCTTGCGGGCACTTTTGGTGGAGGTTTTGCTTTACATACGGCTGCTGAAAATATGGAAGAAAAGCCTAACCGTATAAAAGTGAAACTTCCTAAACGTAAAAAGCCTAAGGCATGGTAGTATAAGTTCTGCTATGATTCTTACCGATACTGGTTAATATTTCATAGCCTATGCTCCCAGCGTCTTTAGCTAAAGAATCTACCGTTTGATTCTGCCCCAAAATCTCAACCAAATCACCGAGTTTCGTTTGCTCTGCAATATCTGTAATATCTATAGTTATCAAATCCATAGATATTCTTCCAATAACTGAACATTTTGTGCCATTAACCCAAACAGAGCTTTTATTGCCAGCAGATCGAAGATAACCATCAGCATAGCCAACTGGAATTGTTGCAATTACTGTATTACGCTTACATGTATGTGTTGCTCCGTAGCCAACTGTACTGCCTTTTAAAACATGATGAATGTTTAAAATAGGTGTATGCAGAAACATAACTGGTTTTATATCAATTTTTGTATTACAGGGGTTAAATCCAGACATTGCAGCCCCTACCCTCTCAATATCAAAATGTAATTTAGCATCATAAAAAACTCCTGCTGAATTGGCCAAACTAGCTGAAATATCTGGAAAACTAGCTTTTATATTTAAAAAGTCTTGATATTGACGCTCCGTCATCGGGTTTTCAGGATCGTCCGCACAGGCAAGGTGACTCATTACGCTATACCAATTGATATTTGTAAACTTATCTTGATTATTTAAGAAAGTTTGAAATTCTTGATTGGTTAAACCTAAACGTTCCATGCCTGTATCTATATGTAGCATTGCAGAATATTGAGTATTATTTTTACTTGCAACTGCTTGCCAAAGCTCTATTTCATGCAAGCTATTTAATACAGGAATTAAACCTAGCTTTGCAAAAGCATCTAAACTAGCTCCATCACTTAAACCACCAAGACCATGAAATACAGCGATATTTATATCATTTTGATTTTGAAGAATCGATTTTAATTCCAGCGCTTCATCTAATGATGCAACAAAAAATAAACGACAGCCCTCTGCATAAAATGCCTCTGCACAGGCTTCCATACCTACACCATAAGCATTTGCTTTTATAACTACGCCACATGTTGTTTGAGGCTCTAAAAGTTTATTAATAGTGCGGTAATTATGCCTTACAGCTGAAATATCAATACAGAGTCCCGATGTGTAACTATTTTCCATGTTTTAAATATCATTGCTATGTTCAGTGTCTAAATCTGAAAATCTTGTGTACTGACCTTCAAAGAACATTCTTATATTGCCAATTGGCCCATGACGTTGCTTCGCAATTATACACTCAGCTATATTATGCACCTCTGCACAACGAACCGTCCAAGCTTCATAGCGTTCATTAAATCTATCTTCTGTTTCTTCTGGCTTTCTAGCAGGCTCTTCACGTTCAAGATAGTACTGCTCCCGATAAAGAAACATTACTACATCAGAATCTTGCTCAATAGAACCAGACTCACGTAAGTCAGAAAGTTGAGGTCGTTTATTATCACGGCTCTCTACCGCACGGCTTAACTGAGATAGTGCGATAACAGGGATATGTAGCTCTTTAGCAATGGCTTTTAATCCCCTTGTAATTTCAGAGACTTCTTGAACTCGATTATCACCACTTTTGCTACTACCTTGTAAAAGTTGTAAGTAATCCACAATAACTAACCCAATGTTTTCAGTACGTTTTAAGCGTCTTGCCCTTGTCCTAACTGCATTAATTGTCAAAGCAGGCGTATCATCAACGAACATCGGTACAGCTGATAATAACTGACTTGCTTCAACAAACTTTTGAAAATCTGTATCTCGCAATTCACCTTTTCTAATCTTATCTGATGGAACATTTGATATATCCGCCAAGATACGACTAGCAAGTTGCTCTGCCGACATCTCCAAAGAGAAAACTGCAGAAACTGCCCCTTCTTTTCCTCCAGATTCTAAATATGCTCTAGCAGCATTAAAAGCAATATTCACTCCCATCACTGTTTTACCCATAGATGGTCTACCAGCTACAATCAGTAAATCAGAGCTATGGAGACCTCCCAATTTATTATCAAGATCTCTTAAACCTGTGGTTATACCTGTAATGCATCCTTTATGTTTAAAGGCTGTTTCTGCTGTTTTAATTGCCTCAATTAACGATTTTGAGAACGGAACGAATCCACCGCTAAAGTCACCCTCTTCTGCTAATCCAAACAAAGCTTGCTCTGCATGCTCAATCTGCATAGTGGGAGAAAGATCAATATCTGCTGCAATAGCGCCATCAACAATATTCTCACCCAAAGCAATTAAAGCTCGCCTTAAGTGAAGCTCATAAATTGTGCGCCCATAATCTTTAACATTAACAACATTAATAACGTTTCTAGCTAGTTCTGCTAGATACTCGCCACTGCCAACATGCTCAAGATCTTCATCTTTGCGGAAATATTCTTTTAAAGTAACCGGGCTTGCCTCTTGCCCTCTATCAATCATTTTCCTAATAGAATCAAAAATACGACCATGTGCAGGATTAAAAAAATGCTCTTGCCTTAAAAAGTCAGATATTTTTTCTAAAGCGCCATTATTTACCAATAGAGCCCCTAAGAGAGCCTGCTCCGCCTCAGTGTTATGAGGCATAACCTTATAATTATCCTCTTCCATAGAAGAAGTATTATCTTGGATATTGTCTATTGGTTGCATTTGTGTTGTCATGGTCAGACCATATCAAATATAGTTAATAAACGAAAGAGTTTTGTATGACGAAATGATATGATACTATAAATTAAGTGCAACTCTATAAATAACTATAGTAAGAATCCATGATTATCGAATGCCCAGAATGTAAAACTAAATTTAGATGCTCTCATAATTTTTTGGAGTTAGACGGGCGTACCTTGCGTTGCAGCCGTTGCTATCATCAATGGAGATATGCTAGAAAAGTAAACAACATCGTCAATGAAACTGATTCTAATACACCTATTGAAGAAAATACAAGCAATGAAGAAGCTGAATTAATAGAATCTATATCTTTTCCTATTCAAAATGAGCAAGTTGCTGATCACCAAGCTAATTCATTTATAGATACTAAATTTATTACAGCCTCTTTTTCGATTTTCTTATTGTTAACAATTTTATTTGCTTGGTTTTTTCCTATAAAAATTATACAAGTTTTTCCTCAAACATACCCTATCTATAAATTGTTAAAATTAATACCAACGCCAATAATTATAGAACCAATAGGAGCTGACTACCGTAAAGATCATTACGGTCATAGCATTTTATATATTGAGCTAAAACTAGAAAACTCTACGGATAAACCTAAGGTTCTATCCCCATTAAATGTTGAGCTATACAATGAAGATAATAGTCTTATAAAAGAATGGCCTGTGCCTAGTCGTGAAAATAAAATTAATGCCCATGAAACTGTGCAATTAAAATTTGGACTTCGCGATGCCCCTGTCGGCGGTAAAAAAATCACAATAAGAAGAAACCTAGAGCAAATATACAATACCAATAAAGACAATAAAAATAATCACGCAAATGATGAACATGAACAAAAAGGTGAAACATGAATGAGCGTATTTTAGTTATTGATGACGAACCTTCTGTACGTGAATTTATGCAACGTGCATTAAGCCACTATAAATATCAAGTAACAACCGCATCTGATGGAAATGCTGGAATTCAAGCCTTGCAAGACAATGAAGCCTTTGACTTAATGATAACTGACATCGTTATGCCTGATTTAGATGGTATCTCTTTGGCTTTGAAAGTTTCTAATGACTATCCAGATATGAAAATAATGCTTATGAGTGGCTACGCACAACAGCGAGATAGAGCCTATAATTTAGAAGAATTAGTTGTAGATGTTCTAAACAAACCATTCTCAATTGAAGAATTATGCGAAAGAGTAGAGATTGCACTAAAAATTGTCTGACAAGACACTTTAAATATGCTATCACACAATAATGTATACAAAAGATATTCAAAATAAAACAATACCAAACCATGTTGCTATAATTATGGACGGCAATGGACGATGGGCTAAGTCTAAAGGTTTACCTAGGATTGAAGGGCATAGACGAGGTGCTAAAGTTGCTAGGAATATGATTAAAATAGCCCATGATAGGGGTATAAAATATATGACGTTTTTTGCTTTTTCATCTGAAAATTGGTCAAGACCAGCAAAAGAAGTTGATGGGCTAATGAACATGTTGCGTCATTACATGAAAAGCGATGTAAAAGAACTAGAAAAACATAATGCCCGCCTGCATGTTATTGGAGAAATTGAACGATTGCCACATGATGTATTTAACCTAATAAGAAAATGGGAAGAAAAAACAAAGAATAATGATGGTATTCATATAATCATGGCATTAAGCTATGGTGGAAGACAAGATATCGTTTCTGCGGTTAAAAGACTTGTTAAGTCTGGCATTCCTGCTGATAAAATAGATGAAGAAACACTTTCTAATTCATTGATGACAAAAAATATTCCAGACCCTGACTTGCTCATTAGAACCAGCGGTGAACAAAGAGTTAGTAACTTTCTTTTATGGCAGCTTGCATATACTGAGCTATACTTTACTCAAACAGCATGGCCAGATTTTAATGCAAGAGAGCTAGACAAGGCTCTTTCTTCATATGCTAATCGTGACCGTCGCTATGGTTGCATAGAAAAAGAACAGGTGGAAGCATCATGAGTTCACTACAAAAACGTAGTTTATCTGCTTTGTTAATGCTTGCTATTTTTATTGGTGCATTACTATTCAGTCCAACAGTATTTGTTCTGTTAATATTGATTGTCTCCGCAATCGCTGCTAAAGAATGGCTTTTCTTAGTTATGCCTCACCTTAGAGAACGCAAAGGTATAACAATATTTTTAATGATTCTTTTAGCTGTTCTAGCTGTTCTCATACCATTTTTTTATAGCGTAGAATTTCAAATGCTCTTATATAGAAAATTTACGATAATCTTTCCTATAGACCCAATAGATTTACCAATTAGGATTTTAATTCCAGCTTTTTTAGCTGTTGCAATATGGCTACTAGATAAAGCTATCATTAGCCCTGAATGTAATAAAGAAACATGCCGTAGTCGTCAGTTTATGAGCATTGGACTTGTCTATATAATGCTTTCCACAACTGCTATATTATGGATTTATGCTCATGGTCGACTATATGGTGATGGTAGCGATGGTGTTTATTTAATCTTATTACTTTGCTCTATGGTGTGGGCAACGGATATTTTTGCTTACTTCTCTGGGAAAACCATTGGAGGTGCTAAAATGGCTCCTAAAATTAGCCCCAACAAAACTTGGGCTGGTTTAATTGGTGGCATGGCAGGCTCTGCTATCGTTGCAATGATATTTGGGCTACCTAAATTCAGTATTGGGCTATTTTCTACTACGCCTTTATATTACATGGGATTAATGGGAGCCGTGCTTGCCGTTATAGGTCAAGTTGGAGACCTCATAGTTTCAGCACTAAAAAGAAAATATAACCTCAAAGACACTGGCAATATCATACCAGGACATGGTGGCGTACTAGATAGAATTGATGGGTTACTACTAGTATCTTTAGCCTTTGCATTAATTATCACAATTCTTGAAGTTATCTAAATTATGCTTGAGAAAATCACAAAACATGCTACAACTATATAACTATAAAATGAATTATTTAAGGATAATCACTACATGGAATTACTAACCGAGCTACTTAATACACCATTTGATTTTATAAAAAACTACGGTGGGCCATTTATTTTGGTTCTAAGTATTTTAGTTTTTGTCCATGAATGGGGGCACTATATTGTTGCAAGATGGGCTGGAGTTAAAATAGAGAAGTTTTCAATTGGTTTTGGCCCAGAGCTTTTTGGACGTGTAGATCGCCATGGTACTCGCTGGAAGGTATGTGTCGTTCCCCTAGGTGGCTATGTGCAAATGTTCGGCGATAGCGACCCTGCTAGTGGTAACCACAATGATGAAGTAAAAGGTGATGACGGTGAAACTCGTCAAATGACTGATGAAGAACGTAAAGTAGCTTTCTTTGCTCAATCGCTTTTAAAGCGTAGTCTAATCGTTGTCGCAGGCCCTGCCGTGAATTATATTTTTGCTATAATCCTTCTAACAGGGCTTTATATTTTTCATGGTCAGCCATACACTCCATCTATTGCAGCAACTCTTGTTGAGGGAGCTCCCGCAGAGGCTGCTGGGGTACAACCAGATGATAAAATCATTAAAATAGATGGCGTTTCAGTCACTAGATTTGAAGATTTGTCTCAAGCTGTTGCCGTTAACTTAAATAACGAAATGAATTTTACTATTGTCCACTCAACTGGCAAGAATACATGGGACTATGAAAACCCAGTGGATATTAAAATAACACCTGCAGTAATTGATATTACTGACCGTTTTGGCTTCAAGCATTCTATGGGACGAATAGGTATTATAAGCCCTCCTGGGCAGTCAGAGCTTTTAGAACATGGCTTTATGGGGGCATTAGGTAATTCACTAAAAGAAACTTGGAATTTGACTAGGCTAACACTTAAGGGTGTACGCCAAATGATTACAGGAGAAAGAAGCCCTAAGGAGCTTGGCGGAATTCTACGTATTGGCGCATATGCTGGGGAATTCGCTCAAGCAGGTATAATATCGCTGATTACTTTTACAGCACTGCTGTCTATAAACCTTGGCTTAATTAATCTTTTCCCTATTCCTCTTTTAGATGGTGGGCATTTAGTATTCTATATAATTGAATTTTTAAAAGGCAAGCCACTTTCGCCACAATCACAAGAATATGCCCTACGTACAGGCTTTGTGATAGTAATTAGCTTTATGCTATTTGCTACGTGGAATGATTTAATGCAATTAAAATTCTTTGATTATATTGCAAATATTATTTCATAGTGAAAACTTAGTCTATAGCTACCACATCTATAACTTCAGGAATGAAATGTCTAATGACATTCTGGACACCTGACTTCAAAGTCATGCTAGCACTAGGACAACCAGAACATGCGCCTTGCATATTTAAGTACAACACACCTTCTTCATAGGAATGAAAGACAACATCTCCGCCATCTCTAGCTACCGCAGGGCGAACATGCGTATCTAAAATTTCTTTTATTTGCTGTACAATCTCACAATCTAGATCACCACTTACCGAAGTGTTCTCCTCCAATTCTTCAAACAAAACTGGTTTTCCAGACATGAAATGATCCATAATTACACTTAAGATTAAAGGCTTTAAAGCTTCCCACTCTATATTTTCTGTTTTAGTTACCGTTACAAAATCACGCCCAAAGAAAACAGCTGCAACACCATCAATACTAAACACCTGCCCTGCTAGCGGTGATGTCTTTTCTGCATCTTCTTTAGTTAGAAATTCTACGCTTCCAGCCGTTACAACCTCACAACCAGGTAAAAACTTAACTGTAGCTGGGTTTGGTGTTTGCTCTGTTTGAATGAACATATTTTCCTCCTTATTATAGTGGTTACCTTTTAGATATACCTTTTGTTGTTGAATGCTCAAAGTGTAACTCTTTACCATCGAAAACATAAGGATAAATTGCATGTGCTGCCATTGCAGCCTCTGAAAACCCTGTAAGAATTAATTTTAGCTTATTGGGGTATGATGCTATATCACCTATAGCAAATATACCCTTTTTATTTGTTTCACAAGTTGTAGGATTCACTAAAACATGATGCATTTCAATATCTAATCCCCAATTATTAATTGAACCAAGCTTGCTAGACAAACCAAACAAAGGCAATAAAGTATCAACCTTTAAGTTCTGTATATTATCATTAAAATCAATTATATCTATGGATTCTAACTGACCATTTCTACCATGCAGTTCTTTCAACTGATATGGAGTCATGATTTCTAGTGCGTCACTATTTTTATCCAAGTCATACATTTTTTCTATCATATCAGGTGTTGCTCGAAACTTATCTCTGCGATGGATAACATATACTTTATCTGCAACATTTGCCAAAGCGACAGCCCAATCCACAGCACTATCACCACCCCCTGCAATTACGATATGTCTATTTTTAAAATCATTTATTTTACGCACCATATAAAATACTGATTTATCTTCATATTCTTCTAAATTATCTAAAGGTGGTTTATTGGCTCCGAAAGCCCCTGCCCCTGCAGCAATTATCACGCCACCAGCCCTAATTTTCTTGCCTTTTGAGGTTGTTACAACGCATTCCTCGCCTTCTTTATTCAACGATACCGCCTGTTGCTGCATATGAAACACTGGTGAAAAAGGCTTTATTTGCTCCTCAAGCCTATCAATCAAAACACCTGCCTCTATACATGGATATGCAGGTATATCATATATAGGTTTCTCTGGGTACAGGGCAGAACATTGCCCTCCGATATCTTCAAGACTATCTATAACATGACATGACATTCCGAGCATACCGCACTGGAAAACTGCAAACAGCCCTACTGGCCCTGCACCTATAATTACCACATCTGTTTTAACTTCATTTGACATCATATTGCTCTTATGCTCATATCTAAGCAGAGGTTTTTCAATTCCCATGAATGATACAATTATTACAATTCTTTTATCCTTTACTGTTTTATTACTGCTTGTTGCACTTTTCAATGAATATTATCAATGGCGTGTTGGAGTATGTTGTATGCCAACCGTTCCAAAAGTTCGTGAAGAGATAATAAAACTTATTCAGGAGTATGGCTCAGATCAACACAAAAATATAGTAGAACTTGGTTGTGGCTGGGGTGGTCTTGCTATTGCTGCAGCAAAAAGCAATCCTGATAAGCATATCACAGGTGTTGAGCTATCACTTTTCCCTTATATTTTTTCAAAGCTCAGAATAAAGCCAAGCAATACTAGTATAGTTCATAAGAATATTTACAACTTCAACTTAGCAGAATCAGATATTGTGCTATGCTATCTATCAAACAGTCATATGAAGAATTTAGAAGAGAAGATGACATCAGAACTTAAATCTGGGAGTATAGTTATTAGCAGCACTTTTGTTTTTGCAAAAAAACAACCTCATAAAATAATTACTCTATCTGGTATATATGAAACAAAAATCTACATTTATTTATTTTAAGTATATATAATGAATGTAGGATAAAAACAAAAAAAAGGTTTAAGCCAATAGTAGTCTCCTTTCGTCCCGTATTTTTTGCTCTAGGCGTATTGTTAAGCATATTGTCTGTAACAATGCTGGCGCCTACAATAATTGACCTAATTGACCAGAATGATGACTGGAAAGCTTTTGCTGTTGCTCAAATCTCTACAGCTTTTTTTGGTATTTTATTAACTCTACTTACATACCAAAAAGATTTTAATATTAGAATGAGGGAAGCCTTCCTCTTAACCAATATAAGCTGGCTTGTAATTGCCGCTTTTGGAGCTTTACCATTTTGTTTTTCTGAGCTTGGCATTTCATATACAGATTCTTTCTTTGAAGCCATGTCAGGCATTACAACAACTGGGGCAACCATAATGACTGACTTAGACAATGCCCCCCGTGGGCTATTGCTATGGCGGGCTATTTTAGAATGGCTTGGTGGAGTTGGAATATTGGTGATGGCTCTATCGATTCTACCTCTTTTACACGTAGGTGGTATGCAACTTTTTAAAGCCGAATCGCTTGATGTTGAAAAAGTCCTGCCAAGTGCGGCTCAAATAGCTGCTTCAATCGGTATTATCTATCTTATGCTTACAGCAATTTGCGCTGCAGTCTATGCGGTGTTAGGAATGAGTCGCTTTGATGCCTTAACCCACGCAATGACGACAATTGCAACAGGTGGCTTCTCAACCCATGATGAATCGATTGGTTTTTTTAATAGTAGTAGTATTGATTACGCCGCTACATTTTTTATGATAGCTAGTAGCCTACCATTTTTACTTTATTTGCGAGCAGTTAGAGGGAACTTAAAACCATTATTCAGCGATGGGCAAGTAAAGTGGTTTTTAAGTATTGTCGCAACATCTATTGCCTTTGTATTTATACATTTAATTATCACACAGGGTATGGGAGTCCTTGATGCTTTGCGTTATGCTAGCTTCAACACTGTATCTGTCATTACAGGTACAGGCTATGCTACTGCTGATTACAGCCTATGGGGAGGATTTATCCTCGCTTTATTCTTTTTCCTGATGTGTGTAGGTGGTTGTGCTGGCTCTACTACTTGCGGAATAAAAATCTTTCGTTTTCAAGTCTTACATGAGATATCAAAGGCTCAAATTAAGAAGTTACTAATGCCTCATGCAGTATTAAGACCATATTACAATGGGAAGCCTGTTTCTTCAGATGTACAAATGTCTGTAATGGCTTTTTTCTTTTTGTTTGCCTTATGTTTTTCTGCAGTAACTATTTTACTTCATATAACAGGACTTGATTTCCTTACTGCAATGTCAGGAGCCGTGACAGCAATTTCTAATGTTGGTCCAGGATTAGGCGATACAATTGGACCTGCTGGTACATTTGCTACTCTACCAGATAGTGCAAAATGGATTTTATCAACTGCAATGATTCTGGGAAGGCTAGAGCTTTTTACTCTATTAGTTATGTTCTCACCTTACTTTTGGCAAAAGTGATTTAATAGCCCTATGTGTTTTCTTTGTTCTCCAATTTATAGAGCCTTTAACACTGTAAATTAACTCACCTGTAGGACTTATAAACAATGTTTCTGGTACAGACTCAGGCTTATACTGTGTTTTTACAGTATGCCTATTATCTATATATAATGGCTCTATTTTAAGCTTGTTTTCTTTCAAAAAATTACGTGTTTTTACAGGGTTTCTTGTATCTAGAGATAATGCAATGAATTCAACTGGCTTATCTTTATATGCTTTTTTTGTCGCTGTAAACTCATGCAACTCTTTTGCACAAGTACTACAACTTGTACGCCATAAGTTCAAAACAACTAACTTTCCTCGCAAATCTGACAAAGCAACATCTCGCCCTGCGTCAATATCGGTAAAAATTAATTCTCTTTTAAATTTAGCCTGCCTTTGGTTGGTTTCATTTATTTCAGGCTCTACCAACTTAATTTCATTAACTGTTTTGTCAATTTTTTCCGTGGTTATAATATCCTTATTTTTTTGAACTTTAGTAGCAGAACTATAATGTGAATATATACCACCTAAGTACTTACCACCAAAGAACCCTAAAGCAATCAATACTACAGTAGCAATTATTGTAATGTTTTTACTTGCCATCTCTTAATCTCCCATCTAAATATAGTAATCGTAGAAAATTTAAAGGATACTCATGTTTAGAGCAATACCTACATATATATATATTATTTTATTTTTAGTTTCTGTTAGCCTTGGTGGTTGCGGCATAAGACCATCTGAGGTTATTCTACCCAATGATAGCCCACATAGTCAATTTCCCAACACCTACCCTAGCCCATAAAATATAATCTTATAAAATATTGACTTTTAAAGCTGTTTATTTGATATTTACGCTTGTTTAAATAAAACTAACTAGATATTATACGAATTGTTATAAAAATAATGAATATTTTAGGATAAATAAACCATGACAAAACAAGCTTCTTTATTAACGATACCTGCTGCTCTTGCTTTATTAGCCTTATCTGGCTGTCACCCGTCAGAACAAAGCTCATTTGAGTGGTCAAAGCATAAGCAACATGCTATTTCTCCAAGTCGTCCATCTCTTGTCTTAAGTGATTCTGATGGTAGTAGACAAATTCAATCAGGAAGTAAAGATTCTCGTGTTTTATACTATCCAGGCTCAAAAGACCTATATAATGGCAGAGCAAATAATTCAGCTAGCCCACAAAATAATGCTGTAACAATGGATATAGCCCCATCACGTAGCAGCGATTACAAGCAACCACGAATTGATACGCTTGTTGGACGTAAAGTTAAAGAAATACATAAAGAGTTACTGTCACTAGAAACTATTATAAATAAGCATGACGCTCGAATGTCACATTTACAAACAAAAGGTGATTTAGCCACTGGTAATTATTACTCTTTATTGGCCGTCATTAACTCTTATCTACAATCAGGAACAACCCCTGGCAATCCTGAACTAGTTGATATGTGGAACAATGCAGGAACACACCTTGAAGAGCTTACAGAAAGTGCTAGTAACCTTGGTGAACTCTCAAATGATATCGCACAAACAGCATCAAAAGCTTCTTTCTTGCAAGATTCAACGCATGCTACTTTTGGTTTATCTGGTGCAATTGAGGAAGATCATCAAAACCTAACCGCTTTAGAAGACCAAGTAGGACAGTCTGTAACTAGACTTAATCGCATGTTAAACGTAATTAATGATGAAATAAATCGTCGCAATTCGTACCTACGTACCGAAAGACTAAACATGCAAACTCTATCTTTAGCAATTGCTAATGGTGAAATGTATGGTCAAAGCATGTCTAGCAGGCTTTTTGCTAGAGTTTCAGACGCACAAGATGGTTTTTCAAACTCTGATGGTTTTAAAGCTCCACCAGCATCGCCAACTAAGCGTCCATTAGTAATTATCCGCTTCAATAAGCCTGATGTTCAATATAAACAGCCTCTTTATGCTGCGTTAAGTCAAGCTATAGAAAAATATCCAGCTGTACAATTTGATATTATTTCTGTTACGCCAGAAACTAATAATCCTGCAGAAACTGCTCTATTTTTAGCTAGTGCTCGCCGTAGCAGTGAAGACGTTCTACGTAGCATGACACAAATGGGCGTTCCAACAGAACGTATACAAATGGGCAATGCTACTGATTCAAATGTCTCTGATAATGAAGTGCATTTATATATTCGCTAAATTATAAATATGATACTTGGATATTTTATAAAGAACTCGTCAATAGCAATAAACTCTCTTGGCATTGATTCAGTGAAATACACTGCAAAAAGGTTCACACTAGCCTCAATATTTATAGCCATAAATACTATACTCATCTTATTAATGATTCATGGCCTAAAGCATAAAGAAATGCTTGCCTTAACAGCATCTATTTTTTATGGCACTGTTATGAGTATCTCATTTACTCTATTTTTAGAAACACATAAGCAAACTCTAGAAAAATACCGTGGAATACGTATCTTTGATATCATTTCTATTATATTTGTATCTATTTCCTATCTTCTTTTTATGAATGCTGAATACCATATTTCATTGATGCTGATTGGTTTTGGTTTGCTTCTCTCTATTTTATATGCACCTTATATTTTCCTTAAAATAGATGGTGATGAATTTTCTAAATTTTTTACAGAGGTGAATTTATCTCTATTCTTCACTGGAATAACGACTCTAATACTATGTTTAGGAATAACCGCAATTATAGCGAGCATTCAGTATTTATTTGGTATTATTGCATTAAACGCTTTATATTTCTATGTATGGATTTTTGGCTATGTATTCTTTGCGCCTTTCTACTTATTATCTTTAGTGCCAAAAAACCTACGTTTCTTGTCTAGTGATGAGTATGAGCATCCAAAATTTATAAAGTTCGTTGTAAATAATATGCTATCGCCGCTACTGATTGTATATATGTTTATATTGTACATATACATCATAAAGATAATTATTATATGGGAGCTGCCAAAAGGAAATTTAGCCTATATAGTTTCATGGTTTGGTGCAAAAGGTACTATTACCTATTTATTAGCTTATTCTATACGAGAGCAAGGAAATATCTGGCTACAGCTTGTGTGTAAATATTTCTATCATGCCTTAATAATCCCTATAATATTACTAGCTGTTGGTATATGGGTGCGTATAGATCAATATGGTATAACTGAGCCTAGATATCTTGTTATGCTTACTACAATATGGTTGAGTGGCTCTGCTGGCTATATGATTATTTCTAAATCTAAAAAATTAGAAGTAATTCCTATTTTTCTTAGCCTATTGCTTATCATAGCCTCTATTGGGCCATTAAGTGCTTTTAATGTTTCTGCTCACAGCCAAGTCTCTAGGCTAGAAGTCTACCTGAAAGAAAATAATATTCTAGTTAATAATAAAATTAAGAAAACTGAAGTTGAAATTAATTTTGATGAAGAAAAAGAAATTGGCTCAATTCTATGGTATTTAATCAAAACAAATAAAGATGAATACATAAAAGAATGGTTTTTAAAAACTGACCATATAAATATAGATGATGACTTAAATGTATACGCCATGGAAAAAACAAAAAATATTATGAATGATATGGGCTTAACTTATATTGATTATTATAGATCTGTTAAACAAAGACCCTCAAGCCATGTCAGCACAAAGGGTGGGTACTCTCATGTAGCCATACCATTGGAAAAATATGATTACTTAATAAACATTGGCCGTCAAAATATTGTTAGTGATAAATGGCTTAACGAATTTCATATACCAAATACAAACAGCCTAAAACTAGACAATGATGTTGTAAAAATAGAAATTATAGACTACATAACCATGATTATAACCTCACCAAAAGGTGATGAAGTTACTTTTGATCTAGCTGAGTTATTCTCTAAAGAATGGACTGAAAATATTAAAATGTCAGATACAAATGGCAATTTCAGTGCCGAAATTGAAGTCAAACGTGCTAATGGTCGTTTAACAGACAAAGAATATAAGTTAAAGTTTATTGATTTTATACTTTTTGTTTCCTACTAGCCACTGTCTACAGCAGCACAAAGTTCTTCTGCCATCTGAAAAGCAAGCTCCAATGATTGCCTAGCATTAAGCCTAGGATCGCAATGAGTATGATAACGCAAAGATAAATCTATATCTGTAATATCATCAGCTCCACCAGTGCATTCGGTCACATTCTGCCCTGTCATTTCCAAATGAATTCCACCTGCCCAGCTATTTTCAGCCTTATGTATTGCAAAGAATTGTCTAATTTCTTCTAGAATATTATTAAACTGCCTTGTTTTATATCCAGTAGAAGACTTAATCGTATTACCATGCATAGGGTCACAAACCCAATTAACTATACGTCCTTCATTTTGCACCCTATTAATTAACTTAGCTAAATGATCACCAATTTTTTCATGTCCAAATCTAGTAATTATACTAATGCGTCCTGCTTCATTTTTTGGATTTAGAATATCTATTAGTTTAATCAACTCATCATCATTCATTGTTTCTCCACATTTAACGCCAATTGGGTTGTTAATGCCTCGCATAAATTCTACATGTGCTCCATCTAATTGACGGGTACGATCACCAAGCCATAAAAAATGCGCTGATACATCATACCAGTTGTCAGTTGTGCTATCTCTACGAGTAAGAGCCTGCTCGTACGGTAAAAGCAATGCTTCATGTGAAGTATAAAACTCTGTTTCTTTAACAATATTTGTTGTGTTAACATCAACTCCAACAGCTGTCAAAAATGCCAAAGCATGCTCAATGTTCTTTGCAATACTAAGGTATTTTTCACCTTGTGGGCTATCTGCTGCAAAGTTCAAAATCCATTGTTTTACTCTATGAAGATCTGCATAGCCACCATGAGCAAAGGAACGCAACAAGTTTAAAGTTGAAGTAGATTGATGATATGCTTGCAAAATTCTATCTGGATTAGGCGTACGTTCCTCAGCTGAAAAACCAAAACCATTGATAATATCGCCTCTATAAGATGGTAAAGTAATATCTCCTTGAATTTCACTATTCCCAGAGCGTGGTTTTGCGAACTGCCCTGCCATACGTCCAATTTTAATTACAGGTACACGAGCGGCAAAAGTTAAAATAACTGCAATTTGTAAAATAACACGAAAAGTATCACGAATATTCTTTGAGTGAAACTCAGCAAAACTTTCTGCACAATCACCTGCTTGCAACACAAAAGCTTTGCCCATCGCAGCCTCTGCTAAGTGATTTTTTAATGTCCTGCTTTCGCCTGCAAAAACTAATGGTGGCATATTACTTAATGTTTCTAATGTCCTATTAAAACTTGCCTTATCTTTATATTCTGGCATTTGTTCAGCTGGCTTATTTTGCCAACTTGTTGGGCTCCAATTATTTTCAGTCACTATTATATATCCTTATATCTTGGTAAAATCTAATCTATATGCTAGCATAACAGATAAACTATTAAACAATTATTTACGAAAGGAAATATACTCATCATGTATATTTTTTATGATCTTGAGACCTCTGATTTAGACAAGAATTTTAGTCAAATACTACAAATTGGTTTAATTTACGCTGATAAAGACCTGAATATTATTGAAGAAAAAGAAATTACCTGCAAGCGTTCCCCGTGGATTTTACCATCTCCATCGGCTCTATTAATTACTGGGTTTGCTCCTGAACAATTAGAAAAGAATAAAAATAGCCAGTTTGATTTGTTAACAGAGCTTGAGAAATGGCTAAACGAAAAAAAGTGGCCTTTAATTTTTGCAGGCTATAACAGCACAAAATTTGACGACCCTTTTCTACAAAACTGTCGTCACCAAAACCTACAAGAACCTTTTATAAGCTCCATGAGTAAAAAATGGGGCGATGAACGTAACTCAAAAATTGACATTATAACCATGGTTAAAGCAGTCGCTATTTTTGCGCCTGAAATATTAACTTTAAATGAGAAGAATACATATGGAACTAAATCCATGGCTCTTGGAATAGTATGTCGCCAAAATAATATTAACCTTAGTGAAGAGGCTGCTCACGATGCTATTGCAGATGTTCGTGCAACGCTAGATCTAGCAAAAAAAATTAAGTCCGAAGCTCCAAAAGTTTGGGAGCAAATGATGACAATGCGTAGTAAAGATAAAGTAGATTATTTCTTAAAGGAAAACCCAGTATTCGGCTATAGCTACGCCCCTAGGCGTGGTCAATTTATTAGTGACAATATTATTGCTACCTCAATTGCTCAAGCTGCAAACTATGCTAATGAACAAATTGTATTTGACCTTAGCTTTGACCCAGCCGAGTACATAAATAAATCTATTGAAGAATTAACAGAGCTAATGAAAGTGGAATCAGATGAGCATGTAACTCATCCATTACGTATTGTTAAAAAAAATCAACAACCTGTACTAATGCCTTTTGATATGTCTGGCACAATAACCCCTGATAATATCGATGAAGATACATTAAAACAAAGAGCAGAAATGATAAGCAAGAATCCAGTTTTTCAAAAAAATGTTGCAATAGCAGCTGATAAAGCTAGACCTGTTTTTGAAAATGGCACTGAGCCAGAACAACAAATGTTTGAATTTATAGATAAAGCACATAAGAAAGATTTACAAATGTGGATTAATGAATTTCATGCTGGAAATTGGAAAGAACGACAAGAAACTGTTCAAGATTTTCCAAAAAGATTTAAGTTAGCTTTAGAAAAACAGCCATCAATTAAAAGATTCATGAGCTTTGCCATGCGAATTATTTATGCTGATGCACCAGAGGTTATGACAGAAAACATGCAACAAAAATACAGTTTAGCACTATTAAAAAGACTGTCTGATACCAATACAGATGTGCCATGGATGACTTTTGAAAAAGTTCGCAACCAACTAAATGAAGTTGTTGAACTCAGAGACAAAGGGGAAGAGCGTTGGAAGAATATAACTGATAAGCAAGTAGAAGATTTACGGAGTTACTATCTGAGTATTGCAGACAACTTATTATCTATAACAGCTAAAAATGATAATAATAAAACATCTGGAAAGTCCAATAATAACCAGCAAAAACCATCGCCTTGATTTTATTGTTGTCTTTATTTTTTATGACTTACACGCCTTTTAGCAAAAGCACGAAAATTTCTTTGCTTCTCTAATCTACCTTCCTTAAATTCTTTTTCTGTGTTTTTTATCTCTGTGCATATTTCAGCAATTTCTTCACGTTTTGAATCATACATGGGTCTATATTGTTTTTCTATACGCTCAGTATCTGCACCAGCAAGAATTAATATAGCCGCACAATCTACATGACCTCTAATAATTGCCCAATCAACTGCACTTCTATTAGCTTCATCTTGTATATTTAAATCAGCTTTTGCTTTTACTAGCAACTCTACACTATCTTTGTTACCAAAAAATGTGGCAATAATTAGTGCTGTGTTACCAATATCATCTTTTCCATTTATATTCACACCTTTACTAATTATCTCTTTCAGGCCAAGGACATTATCCTTTTGAGCACTAGATGTAAAATTCTCAACTAAGTTATTCATACGACAAAACTCCTTAAACATTGTACAAATTAAGCAAACCATACAACAGTCTTAAGGATATGTCAAGTGAATAATTGTAATTATTTTATTTTGAATCAGCTATCATTGCAGTAACGGTAGCTTCAGCACAAATTTTTCCATCAACTTTTGCCTCACAAGCAAAACGCCATACTCTTCCTCTGGAATGTTCTTTTTTTACATGAATATGCATGCTATCTCCAGGAACGACGACTTTGCGAAACTTTGCTTTATCTATTGCTAAAAAATATACTAATTTATTGGCTAAATTTTCACCTAAACTATCAACAACCAATATTGCCGAAGTTTGAGCCATAGCCTCAACTATTAATACTCCAGGCATCACAGGAGATTCTGGGAAGTGACCTTGAAAGAAATTTTCATTTATAGTTACATTCTTTAATCCTATAGCACTTTCACCTGCTTTAATCTCTAGCATGCGATCTACCAATAACATAGGGTATCGGTGTGGAAGCATCTCCATAATACGCTTTACATCTATTATATTTTCTCCTGACATAATAAACCCTCCATAATAATTAATATTTATTTTGATTTTTGCTTAATAAGGCGTGATAGTGCGGCTACTTGCCTCATATATTGTTTCAAAGGAATAGCTGGCGACCCCATATATTCTGCCTGCCCTGCGGGGATATCACGCATAATACCAGATTGTGCGGCTATTCGTACTCCTGAACCTATTTTAAGATGACCTGCAAACCCAGACTGCCCACCAGCCATTACAAAATCACCAAATTCTGTACTGCCAGAAATTCCAGTTTGAGCTACGATTACACAATTACGCCCAATTTTAACGTTATGCCCAATTTGAACCAAGTTATCAATCCTAGTACCTGCACCAATTACTGTATCGGGCCCTGCCCCTCTATCAATTGTGGAGTTAGCTCCAACCTCAACATTGTCTTCAATAATAACACGCCCTAGCTGAGGCACTGTCGTAAAACCAGAGGAATCAATAGCAAAACCAAAACCGCGCTGTCCTATACAAGCACCAGCATAAATCTCAATATTATTTCCAAGTAAACAATGGCTTAAACTAGCATTCATACCGATTGTACAATTATCACCAATTTCAACAAACTCTCCAATTACAGAATTAGCACCAACTATACAATTATCACCAATTTTTACATGTTTGCCAATTACAGCTCCTGCTTCAACTATGCAAGCCTCGCCAAATATAGCTGTATCATCAATAATTGATTTTTTATGATAGCTGGTCTTTTCAACTTTTTTCTCTGGATAAAACTGCTGTGCTGCCAAAGCATATGATTTGTAGGGGTTCTTTGATAATAAACAAATTGTATTATCTGGAGCATGTTTAGCTAAATCTGGATGTACAAAACATGCGCCGGCTTCTGTCTTTTCGAATTCATGCAGATATTTTTTATTATCTAAAAAACTTACATGATTAACATTAGCTATATCCAAAGCGGCTACGTCTTCAAACTTTTGCTTGGCACATGCCAAATTAACAATTTCTGCATTTGCTACTCTTGCAATCTCTTCCAAAGTAATTGGTTTATGCCTGTGAAAAAAACGTTGATCTGCCATAGTATTATACTTTCTTACTTCCACTTAATTGGAATTGTTTTAACTTCTTTATCAAGACGAGCCAAAACTTCATTAGTAATATCTAGGGAGCCTATAGCCAACACAACTTGTTGGTGAGAAAGAACAATATCAAAACCTCGTTTTTTAGCAATACCTCGAACTATAGTCGCTGATTTTTGACGTAATTCTTGCAAAGATTTTTCTACAGCCACGTCAATTTGACGCATTTCATTTTGTGCATTTTTTTGTACTGTTATTACCTTTTGTTTAAACAACTTCTTTTTTGCAATTAGCTCTTCCTTTTTTAATTCATCTTGTTCTTTTAAAACACCCTGTTGAAAAGCTAAAACATCTTTTTCTTGTTTTTGAATCTTAGCTTGATATTGCTTTCGCTTTTTATCAACCTGTGAACGAATATTTTGTGCAGCAACAGATTTACGCATTATAATATCCATATTTACAACACCAATTTTTGAGCTATCTGTAGTAACTTCAGCTTGAGATTTTGTGGTAAAAAAACAACACAACCCCACAATCAAAGCAATTGCAAGCATATGTCTTATAGAAAATAAACTCATTGTATTTTTCATTATTTTATCCTTTTGTATAACACTTAAAAGCTTGTTCCGAAACTAAATCGAAAAACTTCATCTATATCGAATTCTTCATCTAACACAGGAGTTGCAAAGTCTAACCTAATTGGTCCTAACGGAGAACGCCATGAGCCACCGATACCAACCGAAGCCCTTACAGATGACTCATCAAATATATTTGAGCCTGAATCATCAACACTCCATAAGCTACCAAAATCTGAGAAGACATGTCCACGAACTCCAAGTTCTTTTGGTAACCCCACTGGGAAGCCTAATTCAACAGAACCACGATAGAATTGATTACCACCTAAAGCATCTGTTGTTGTTGCATCTCTAGGCCCTATACCTGCTCTCTCAAATCCACGTAAAGTAGATCCACCTATATAAAAACGTTCATTAATGCGGACATCTTCACCACCCCAACCAAAAATATATCCAGCCTCACCTAAAGCACTCAGAATCCACTGCTCATGAATTGGCCAATAATAATTAGCACCAAGACGCGTACTTAAATATTGAGCATCTCCACCAATACCTGCAAATTCTGTATCAAACCTTACTACACCGCCTTCAGTAGGTTCTAATGTGCTATCTCTAGTATCATAAGTAATGCGCTGAGAAATAGAGGAGGTTGCCCTTGCACCTTCTTGTTGACGAATAAATAAAGATGCATCTGGCTGTACATTCTGAATATCATTATCTTCTAAACGATATCTTAAAGACTGTCGTAAATTTTTAGCTAAAGGATAAGCTGTTCGTAAACTAAAACCAGTTTGACGTCGGTCAAATGAGCTTTCATCTTGCAAGTCTCTAGTTATGTGAAATATATCAATTCCAGCCTCAAGGTCACGGTTTAAAAAATGAGGCTCTGTAAAACCAAGGTCAAATTCAGTTCTTGAGCCAGATAATATTGTACTAAATTCTAGTTTTTGCCCTTTACCTAGTAAATTGTTTTCTCGAATAACAAAGTTTGCTAATGGTCCATCTGTTGAAGAAAATCCTGCTCCGATTGATAATTCACCAGTTGATTTCTCTTGCACTTCAATTTCAATATCTGTTCTATCAGCTGATGCTGTTTGTACATGACGAATTTTCACATCATCAAAAAAGTCCAAATCTTTAATATTTTGTTCTGAACGTTTAAGTTTTGTTCTATTAAATGGATCACCCTCAACTAATAGCATTTCACGCCTAACGACAGAATCTAAAGTACGTACATTTCCATGAATGTTAATATTCTGAATAAATACTTTCGCACTTTCATTAATTACAAATGCTAGGTCAACTTTTTGATTTTCTCGTTCACGCTTGACTTTAGGACGAATATCAATGAAAGCATATTGTTTGTTTTCAACTTCTCCCGTTAAAGAGACCACAGCATCTTCCACGGCACTAGCATCATACCAGCTACCTTCTTTTATATTCACTAAAGATCTTATCCAGTTTTCATCTAACTCACCCACTCTATTATCAATCGTGATATTACCTACTTTATAGCGTTCACCTTCTTCGATTATAAAAGTTAAGAAAAAATCTTTTTTATCCGCAGAAAGTTCTGCAACTGATGAAGTTATTTGAAAATCTGCAAAACCATGGTTCAGGTAAAAACGACGTAATAACTCTTTATCAAAAGCTAAACGATCAGGGTCATATTTATCATTTGAGCTTAAAAAACGATACCAACGAGTTTCTTTACTAGTAATGGTATCCTCTAATTTTCCATCATCAAAATTATGGTTGCCCATAAAGCTAACTCTACGAATTCTAGTTTCTGGCCCCTCAGAAATTTCAAATACAAGATTAACACGATTTTGATCCAACTTAATAATTTTAGGATTTATACTAACTGAAAACAAACCACTTAATCGGTAAACTTCAAGTAACCTCTGAACATCTGATTGTACTTTTGTTCTTGTGAAAACAACACGTTGTCTCAACTGTATTTCAGTTTGTAGGTTTTCATTTTTTATTTTTTCGTTACCTTCGAATGAAATTTCATTAATCACTGGGTTCTCAGCTACTCGAACAACAAGATCATCGCCACTATGATAGAAGTTAATATCGGAAAATAACCCTGTAGCAAACAGTGATTTCAAACTTTTATTCAAGCTATCTTGACTTATTTCATCACCAGGTTGGATATCTAGATAAGTCATAACCGTAGCTGGATCTATACGTTCTGAGCCTTCAATACGAATATTTTTAGCAACTTCCGCATAAGAAACCGATACAGAAAATACTGTAAAACATACAAGTGTTAACAACACACAATAGAATTTATTAGTTCGTAAGTACTTCACTTCATCTCCATTTTAAGTATTAGTGCAGAATCACTCTAGCAAAACTTTAACCATCTGACCACAATGTTTTTCGTCCAAGAAAGCCATCTAACATTGAAGATAAATGAAACATTTTACTTAGATGCTGATCTAACACAGACATAGTTTTAGCCATATCTTCACTATCATCTTTCAGCCAAGTTTGTACAGTTAGCATATAAACCACAGATAGAGCAACAATGAAAGCATCTTCTTTAATCATAGATGAAGTCACTACTCCTGCTTTCTCAAGGATACTACGCATAGAGTAACAAAAATCCTTTTTGAAGCTCCAAAGATTTTCTGGTGCTGTCTTTAAAGGAGAAAGCATAGAAACCAATGCTTTTCTTTCTTTATTCAACAAATCGAAACGATACATTATAACATCAAAAAGTCTGTCTTTTGCTGTATCAAATTCCGAATCGAAGTGTAAATTTGCAGCTAATAAATCATCATTTACCTTTTGCAGTACCGCCATTACAATTTCATTTTTATTTGCAAATATATTTTTAAGTTCCTTATTAGCAACCCCTAAATCCTCCGCAATGCACTCTAAAGATACATTGTTCCAACCATTTTTATTAGCTAGCTTTAATGCTGATTGCAAAATATTCTGTTTTTTTATTTTTATTTGTGTCATCTTGTTGACTTAATTTTCTGTTTAATATTGTTATGCAGAATAACAAAGCTCTACCATTCAAACAAGAACTAAAGAAAGATAAATATAAAATGGATTCAAAAATAGATGTTGTTGGCATTGGAAATGCTATCGTTGATGTTCTAAGCCAAACTGAAGATAGTTTTTTAGAACAAGAACAATTAACAAAGAATACAATGATGCTCATAGATACTGAGCAAGCTCAAGAGCTTTATAGCAAAATGGGGCCAGGCGTAGAAGTTTCTGGCGGTTCAGTTGCAAACACAATTGCTGCCTTAGCCTCTCTTGGTGGCAAAACTGGTTTTATTGGTAAAGTTTCTCACGATCAGCTTGGCGATGTTTTTAGTCATGATATGCGTGCAATGGGTGTGAAGTTCTCAACCCCTGCCCTGCAAGATGGGCCTTCAACTGCTCGCTGCTTAATTTTTGTTACTCCAGATGCTCAAAGGACTATGTGTACTTTTCTTGGTGCTAGCGTTTGGATTGCTTCAACAGATATCGATGCTGAACTTATAGAATCTGCTAAAATTATTTATTTAGAGGGATATTTATTTGATCGAGACCGTGCGAAAAAAGCTTTTGAGCTTGCCGCAGAAATAGCTCACAAGGCTAATTCAAAGGTAGCCTTAACACTATCTGATGTTTTTTGTGTTGAAAGGCATAGAGAAGAATTTCTACATATGATTAAGAATCATGTTGATATATTATTTGCTAATGAAGAAGAAATTAAAGCCTTATATGAAACGAATGATTTTGACGATGCCGTGTATCAAGTGCAAGAGAACTGCTCACTTGCTGCCTTAACAAGGGGAGAAAAAGGCTCTGTTATCGTTACAAAAGATAAAAAAATCAATATTCCTGCAACAATTATAAGCAATGTAGTTGATACAACAGGTGCTGGTGATCTATATGCGGCAGGTTTTTTGTATGGTTACTCCCAAGGAAAAGACTTGGAGATATGTGGAGAAATAGCCTCTATCGCTGCATCAGAGGTTTTAACACATATGGGAGCTAGACCACAAGTTAACCTTGCAAAACTGCTAGAGCAGAAATTAAGTGCTACAGCTTAAAATTAAACTTTAGGGTCAAGACCCTAGAAATGACAAAATATGATTGCAAAAGCAAAAGCATTTATGCGTAAGAATCTATGGTTAATAATATCACTTAAGGTTGTTAAGTATCTTATTGTTTTATATTTTGTTTTTTATCCGTCGGACAGCAAGGCGACTGTAGATCCCCCTACAATGGCTATTGCCATGCATGGCTCTCCAAAATATGCCCATGACTTCACCCATCTTGAATATGCTAATATAAATGCACCTAAAGGTGGGGAGCTTCATCAAGCTGTTAACGGTCACTTTGACACTCTAAACAATCATATTATCATGGGAAGTCCTGCCAAAGGCTTGGCTTTGACCAATGACCGTCTAATGGCTCGTGTTTGGGACGAGCCTTTCAGCCTATATGGATTAGTCGCAGAAAATATTGATGTTGCAACAGATAGATCATGGATTATTTTCCATCTAAACCCTAAAGCAAAATTTCATGATGGACAGCCAATCACTACTGATGACGTTATTTTCAGTTACGAAGCCTATAAAAAACATGGTCACCCTGTACGCAGACGTGTTTATAGTTTAGTGGATAAAGTCTCCACACCTTTTAAAGGGAGTGTGCAATTTGACTTTGGTGAAGGATATGATGCAGAGACTGCCCTTATCCTAGCCATCATGCCAGTTCTACCAAAACATTATTGGACTGCCGAAGGTCGAGATATTTCAAAGACTACGCTAACACCACCACTAGGTAGCGGGCCTTACAAAATAGAAGACATCGATGCAGGGCATAGTATTACCTATAGCCGAGTTCCAGATTACTGGGCTAAAGACTTAGCTGTAAATAAGGGGCATTATAATTTTGATAAACTTAAATATAGCTATTATCGTGATGATAGCATCGCATTTGAAGCATTTAAAGCTGGAGAATACAACCTACGCAGAGAAACCGATATACGAAAATGGAAGACTGGATATAATATTAAGCCAGTGACCTCTGGTAAAATTAAATTATCCACGCTAAATCACGATAGACCTGACGCTGTAAAATCTTTGGTTTTCAATACAAGAGAAGATATTTTTGCAGATAAAAACATAAGGCAAGCAATGTCATTAATGTTTGATTTTGACTGGATAAATAAAAATATGTTCTATAGTTCATACAAACGAATTGATAGCTTTTTTCCAAATTCTGAACTTGCCAACCCACAGCCCAAAGAAAGCCAACAAAGCACCAGAGAAAAAACTCGTAAAGCTTTGAAATTATTTGAAACTGCTGGCTGGGCAATAAAAAATAAACAAATGACTAATAAAGCAACGGGATTAGTATTTAATTTTGAAATACTTCTACAAACAGCTGAAGAAAAGAAAATTGCCCTGTCTTTCGCTCGTAGCTTAGAACGCATAGGAATTAATGCTAAAGTAAGACAAGTTGAAAGCGCTCAATACCAAGGAAGGCTTGATGATTTTGACTATGATATGGTATTTTTTACTTGGATTAACTCACTCTCTCCGGGTAATGAACAAATGAATTATTGGGGAAGCCTCGCTGCTGACACAAACGGTAGTCGTAATTATGCTGGAGTAAAAGATAAACTAATTGATAAATTGGCTAATGACATTGCAAAATCAAATTCAAGAGAAGAATTAGTCGAAAGAACTCATAAATTGGATAGTGCTTTATTATCAGGACACTACGCAATTCCTTTATACTATCTTGGTAAGGACTTAATAGCTCATAGTTCTGATATAAAGGCTCCAGATAATACTCCAATATACGGCAGTGTTATTGAAACATGGTGGAAAGAATAAAAATAAAGAATATTTCTCAATTAATACTTGGAGTTTTTATTTGCTATGCTACAATATAATAGACATTATTTATGATTAATTCCAAATTTAAGTAAGGGGCAGTTAAAGTGAAAAAATTAAAACAAATAGGTATTACAACAGGAGTATGTCTTGTAGCAGTTACTCTTATATCTGGTTGCACTCCAAAATCTAAAAGAATGGCAGATGCCTATTGGCAACGTATAGAATCTCATTCTGCCTTATACTTAACAGGGCCAAAAGCTCAACAACAGCTTGAGCAAAATATTTCTGGTTGTGTACGTGTAGTTGACGAATTAGTTGAGCTTGAAGCTCTGCGTGAGACTACTCCTCCTGATACACATAGCTCATATCACCATGCTTTAGAAAAATCAGGTGATCTTGATTATTTTGAAACACCAGCACGCTTTAAAGACTTGCTAGTTGATCACAGCGATTTCCACGATTTTGAAAGCTGTATGCGTCATGAAGGCTGGGAGCGTGTGATAAATGTTAGATATCAACAAGCTGACAAGGCAACTCACACACGTAAAGTAACCAAAGCAATTCGTAAATATGGTATTACAAACGTGAATGAAGCTGAACGTCGCCTTGACGAGGAAAACAACCCAACAAAAGGTGATTTTGACGATCTAAATTAATTACAATGTAATTATGAATAGAAACCACTCAAAGAACTTTATTAAGTGTTAGCTCCATAGTAAATATTGCAACCACTCTATTTACGATCTTGGGATGATTGTTGTAAAGATATAGGCATAAAAAAATAATGGACAGAAGGAAGAATTATGAAATTACTTAACAGTTTGCTTGTTTTGATATGCCTAATAGTTATATTGCCTTCAATTGCACAAGCTGAAAAATATGAATGCAAATATCCCTCATATAGCAATATTAATGGCAACCATAAAGATGATAATTTTAAACTTTTATTTTTAATCGAAGAGAATGAAGAAAAAGCATATATAATAGGAAATTTACAGAAAGTAGAGGTTTTAAAAATAGACCGTGGAATGGGGATATCTATTATTGAAATAACCGCATTAGGAAATATAATGACAACGGTTATCAGCAAAGATATGAAATCTGTTCATAGTAGAAATACAATTGGACCGATGGGGAATTTGATACCTTCACAATACTATGGTTCATGTACAAAAGAGTGAACCTCTGCGGGGCTTACCCCTTGGTTTTTATGTGCCTATAAAACGTGACTTATATGGAAGTGACAATCCATTATTTTTCACTCTTCTCCAAGAGAATAAAGTTATAGGTCAAGTAAAAAATGCATTGATTGTAAAAACAATGCTCTAAAATTTTTCGTAATAAAACAAAACTAACATTAATTTTCTGTTTCGTCATTGCGAGAAATAAAGTGACGACGCAATCTAGTTATATCTATGATTCTGGATTGCCACGTCAAGCTAACGCCCTCCTCGCAATGACTAGGCAAAGACAAAGTGGGAAATCCTTTTAAGAAAAAGTTTAACAAATAAAAAACAGAGCTATAAACCGTCATTGCGAGCGTAGCGAAGCAATCTAGTTTTATGTCCCAATTTTCATGCTTACGACTCTAGATTGCCACGTCGAGATAAAGCCCTCCTCGCAATGACAAAACAAAGTATTTATATATCTGTCAGCAAGTCTACATCTCTTTTCGGGGCATTACCAAGCCCTAAATGCTGATAGCCTTTATCTGAAACCATACGACCTCTGGGAGTCCTCTGCACAAAGCCTTGTTGCAATAAATAAGGTTCAATTACCTCTTCCAGCACATCTCGCTGTTCTGACAACGCCGCCGATAAAGTATCAATACCAACAGGCCCTCCGCCATAATTCTCAATTATACAAGACATATAGCGTCTATCCATACTATCAAGTCCTTTATCATCAACATCCATTCGGCGTAGAGCTTTATCTGCAATAACCGCATCAACAGTATTTTGTTTATCGGTTACATGAGCAAAGTCACGCACTCGCCTTGTTAAACGCACAGCAATTCTTGGCGTGCCTCTTGAGCGTTTAGCAATTTCATATGCCCCTTCTTCTGTAATCTCAAGATTTAACAATTTTGCATTACGCTCAACAATCTTAGATAAATCATTAGGAGTGTAAAAGCTCAAACGCAATGGAATACCAAAACGCTCACGCAATGGGGTCGTTAGAAGCCCTGATCTAGTCGTTGCTGCAACCAGAGTAAATGGCGGTAAATCAATGCGTACTGTTCTTGCTGCTGGCCCCTCGCCGATTACAAGATCCAAATGCCCATCTTCCATGGCTGGGTATAGAATTTCTTCAATTGCAGGTGAAAGCCTATGGATTTCATCAATAAATAAAACATCATGTGGCTGTAAGTTAGTCAGAATTGCCGCCAAATCTCCGGATTTATTAATTACTGGCCCTGCTGTTCCTCTAAACCCTACACCAAGCTCCCGACTAATGATTTGTGCAAGCGTAGTCTTACCTAAACCCGGAGGGCCAAAAAATAGAACATGATCCATTGACTCGCTACGCTGTTTTGCCGCTTCAATAAATATCTGCAAATTCTGCCTTAAATCATCTTGACCAATAAACTCATTAATAGATAAGGGACGATTTGCCATACCAGAACTTGCGACATGTTCTGATTCAATATCCTCTAATATCTGATGAGGAGTAATATCTCGTTCTATTTCAATTGGCATATTTTATCCTATTTTATCTATATCTACGCTGTGCTAAGTGATTTTAAGCTATGCTGTATAAGCTGTTCAATACTAGGGTTATCACCTATTTCTTTAGTTGCCTCACCAACAGCACTAAATGCTTCCGTCCGTCCATAACCCAAATTAATCAGAGCAGAAATAGCATCTCCATTATTACTGTTACTAGCAATCGTAGTGTTTACCGCATTAGTTCCTTTTGGAGATAATTTAGCATTACCTAATTCAAGTTTTGCAACTTTATCTTTTAGCTCTGTCACAATACGTGTCGCAAGCTTTGGCCCTACGCCTTCTGCCCTAGTAAACACTGCTTTATCTTGAGCTGCAATCGCAATTATTAATTGCTCTGCTGGAGCTACCGACAAAATAGCAAGACAAACCTTAGCCCCCACTCCCTGCACTGTACACAAACGTTTAAACCAGTCTTTTTCTTCCTGATCAATAAAACCAAACAAGCTTATTTGATCTTCACGAACATGAGTATCAATCAATAATTGAGTATATTCTCCAATTTGACCCACCCTAGATAAAGTAGAAGTCGAGGCTGAAACAAGATAGCCGACTCCATTAACATCAAGAATAAGCTCTTTAATACCTATATGTACAATGTTTCCGCTTAACTGTGCTATCATCTAACCATAGCCTCCTTTATTATTTTATTTGTACCAAAGTGTTGTGCATGACAAATTGCAACTGCCAAGGCATCTGCCTCATCAGCTGAATTAAGCTCAACTTTTGGCAATAGAGTTTTTACCATCATTTGAATTTGCTCTTTTTTTGCATGACCTGCACCAACCAGTGTTTTTTTTACTAAGTTAGCTGAATATTCCTCCAATGGAATTTGATAATGCGCAGGAACCGTAAATGCTGCGCCCCTTGCCATACCAAGCTTTAAGGTTGATGCTGGGTTTTTATTCACAAATATCTCTTCAATTGCTACTTGATCAGGTAAATACTGCTCACAAACAGCCATCAAACCACGTTGAATAGTAAATAAACGCATCGACATATCAAGTTTAACATCTGGAGATATAGTGCCTTGTGCTATATGTGATAAACGACCATCTTGAGAAAAAATAATTCCCCAGCCAGTATGTCGTAACCCTGGATCTATACCAAGAATTTTCATTTGATCTAATTTCCTTATTAAAAACAAACAGTAAATATAAGAACCATCTATAAAAATAGCAGAGGGCTGTATTTTCTACAATACATATATTATAAATGCTTCCAGAGATAACCAGTGAATGTGCAAGCTATATTGATAAAACCGCCCACAGCCCTTGACATAATCTAACGAATCATGTATAGTTAATAACATAAATATTAAATTATAAATGGAGAAATTAAATGCATAGAAAACTGGTTAAAATAGGAGTTGCTTTGACAGCTATATTTTCTATAAATGTTGGAGATGTGACAAAATCTGAGGCACTCGGTATCAATAGGCGATCAAATAAAAATAACACTAGCCTAATGCTAGATTGTGGTGACGTAGATGATATTACAGCAGAAAGAAATAAAGCAATACAAATAGAAATGAGCAGAAAAAGCAAAGGCTCTGCAATGACTAAACCACCAAAGCAAAAAAAAGCTATTGAGGGGCTGAAATAACAGTGTTTCTTAGAGCTTCAACAAATTCTATATTCTTTTCGAAAGTCTTAGATTCTGTGCTAAGACCAGATGCTTGACGTAACATTTCAATCGACTTATCAAAATGTCCTTGCTCTGCCAAAGAGAGTGCTAAATTATTCATCACTAATGATGGATCTCCAATCCATGATGAAAGAGCCTCACGATAACTAATTTCTGCTTCCTCATATTTACCTGAAGCTGACAAAACAACCCCTCGTAAATTATGAGCCTCTGGAAGATATATCTTATTTTTTGGGTTCTTTGATTCTATAATACGTTCAATTGCATGACTAGCATGTAAAAAATGTCCCAGCTCAATATTAACTGTTGCATACTCCAACAAAACTTCTGTATCAACATTAATTTTTCTACTTGCCAATGGAGACAATATTGTTACAGCTTGCTTTGGGTGACCTGCCTTACGTAAAGCTTCAGCATATTTTACAGCAATTTTTTGCTCTCCGCTATTACGAGCATATAAACGCTCATACAATGCCATAGCCTCTTTAGCATTTTCACGTGTAATATGTTGCCTTGAATCTACAGCCTCACTATAACGTGAACTTTCCCCATCTCCAGAATAGTGACCATTAACATGACAACCAGACAACATCAATAATCCTAAACAACAAATGCCAACATTAAGTGTTTTTCTTATTTTAAAAAATCTTTGATAATCCATGGCTCTATTCCTCCCCACCTTCTTCTTCAAAAGACACTCCAGATGTAGGAACTCGACTAGATACACCTCCACTTTCTGAATCAGGCGATGCTGTAAAAACCTGATGACAACCATCAGGACAGAAGTATACAGAGCTTGGGACACAGTCATCTACCGCATCTGTACAAACTCGTTGAATTCGCACATATTTATTCTTACGTTCCGACACAACAATATCTCGTTTAATTATTGGCCTACCATCTTTATCTAAAACGGTAAAAGAAGTTGCACCTGGTGTTCCTGGAACAATAACAACAATCTGTGGTGTATCCAAAAAGACACTTGCATGAACTGGGTTGGCAATAACCACGCTACTAGCATTTTTATTAAGGTGTATTATTTTTGATTCATTCGGAGTTAAGTTAATAATTGTATTTTGCATCGATGAGCTAAAATTTCTAGTTTGAGCAAACCCCAAACCAGAATAGCTAGTTACAACTGCAAATAAGAACATAAATAGAAATAATCCACTCAAGAAAAAGTGCTTCACATATTTTTTCATCATTAATCTCCAATAGAATTAAGAGAGAACTCTCTTACCTCTGAATAATGACACAAAAAAACCCTGCCCGTCAAGTGAACTAGGCAAGGCTTTTTTTAAAACTTAATAAAACTATTTACGCAATGAGCCATTAAATGTTTTATCAGCAGATCTACTTCTGCGATGCTTGACAGTTTTGCCACTATCTGATTCCATAATTACGCCATCACCAGCAGTACGACCAGCTGACATTGGTGTCCAATTATCGCTTGTTGCACAGCCAGATACCGCCATTGCTGATACCAAACACACTACAGTTAAAAACTTTTTCATTATTATATTTCCTTTCATGATTGTTTCTTAAATTTTAGACTAGAAAAACAGAGCTATTACCGTTGTAATTAAAGAGATACTACAGAATACTATTAAAGTCTACACAGAAAACGAAGAAAAGCAAAACCTAATTTTTACAATAAAAACAACAAACTATAAAAAAAATACATAAACTGCTTGACATAAGAGTAAGAATCGTGTAAAAATGCATGTATGAGTTAATAATAACAAAAACAGCAACTAAATGAATAGAGAGTAAAAAAATGTCACAAAAACAGTCCCCTTACGAAATTCTTGGCGTTGAACGCAAAGCTGATGCAAAAACCATTAAAAGAGCATACAAAGTAGCAATGTCAAAATACCACCCAGATAAAGCAATGGCTCTTGTTGAAGAAAAAGGAACTCAAGGCACTCCAGAAGGTGATGCTGTAATTAATGAAGCTAGAGAGAACTCTTCTGCTGTAAATGTTGCTTATGATATTTTATCAGATGATGAAAAACGTCAAGTATACGATCAATATGGCTATGATGGATTAGAATCATTAGCTGAAGGTAACGACCCTGCAGCATCTGGTGGTCGCAGAGGTGAATATACAGCCAGTGACTATGAAAGAGCAGAGGCTACATTTGGTGGAAATAAAGGCCCTATGCATGGCATGAGTGCCGAAGAGGTTATGGCTGATAACGCTGACGATCTATTTGATCTAGAAAATGATACTGATGGTGTCTTAGAAAATGCAAGAACAGACACAACAGACGCCTTACCAACCTTAGAGCAACTTATTGCGGAACAAAATGGTCAGAAAAGCGAACCAAAAACAGAAAAAACCCCTGACGAGAGTAATGGTGGTGGGTTTGATTTCGGTAGTGCAATTAATGGAATTTTTAACACAGCAAAAACAACGGCTACAAAGGCCGCAGAGACAGCTCAAGGAATGATGTCCAATGATAATTCAGAACTAGCATCTAGGCTTCAAAATGTTATTATCTCACTTGCGAATTCAGAAGGACAACAAGAACCTGATCTATTAGAAGCTATGCTAATTGAACTTGATGATATTAAAACAAATATTGAAGGTAGTAATAAGAAGCAAGATCTAAAAAATAGATTTGGTAGCAAACCTTAGGGTCAGAACCCTAGGTGGAATGACTATACTCTGCACGCATGAAATATAATCCATGAGCGGGAGCCGTTGCTCCTGCTTGTGTACGATCGCAAAGCTCTAATACTTCTTTCATATTTTCTGGAGCCCACTTTCCTATACCAACATTAAGCAGGCTACCCGTAATGTTTCGCACTTGATGGTACAAGAATGACCTTGCCTCAACCCATATTTCTAAATACTGCCCTTGATAAAATTGACTGTCATTATCCTCTATAATATTTATTTTCTCTATGGTTTTTATAGGGCTTTTTCCTTGGCAACCACTAGCACGAAAACTTGAAAAATCATGTTCTCCCAATAAGAAATTAGCAGCAGATTGCATATTTTCAACGTTTAATCTTGTTTTAATGTGCAGAACACGTCCATTCGATAACACAGGCTGAGATCTTCTACCCGCAATAATACGATAACAATAAACCCTGCGTATAGCAGAGAATCGAGCATGAAAATCATTAGGTACTTGCTCTGCTTGACGAATAACAACACCTGCATAACCCAGTTCATAGAGCTTTACATTGCCACCATCTCGAATCGATTGTGCCGTTAGAGGTTTTTCACTGTCAAAATGAGCAACCTGCCCAACTGCATGTACACCTGCATCTGTACGTCCTGCAACATGCAAGTTTATCTGTTGTCCACTAAGTTTATAAATTGCATCTTCAATTGCTTGTTGCACAGATATATCAATTTTCTGACGTTGCCAACCAACATAGGACAAGCCATCATACTCAATTGTTATTTTCCACCGCTGTGACATGAAGGTTACTTATTAGCTTTATCTGCAAGCTTCTTAATTTCTTTCTCAACCAATGATTCGACTATATCTGGCAATCTGCTATCAAGCCACTCTTTTAACATTGGACGCATTAGCTCACGTGTCATTTGCTCTAAAGTGATTCTTCCTGCTGGTATTAGCATTTCAGAATGCTCCGCCTCTTCTACAAAAACATTAGCTGCTAGCTTACTAAAGGAATCAGTTGCCGCATCTTTTGTATCATCAGACATAATATGCCCATCATCTTCTAATTCTTCCATTACAATGTCAGCCCCAACGCCACTATCTTCATCAGAGCTTGCCGCAAGGTCTCCACCATCCGCAGTTTCAACCACATCAACAAGCTCAATGACTTCTTCGCTATCATCAGCAGGTTCTGCATCACCATCAATATCTGCAGGAGTATAATCATCTTCTTTTATATCCATATCAATATCTGCAGGGGTGTAATCATCTTCCTTCGTGTCCATATCAATATCTGTAGGAGCATCATTATCTTCATTAGCATCCATATCGATATCTGCAGGGGTGTAATCGTCTTCCTTCATGTCCCCATCAATATCTGCAGGGGTGTAATCATCTTCCTTCGTGTCCATATCAATATCGCCAGCCTTATCAAGAGAATCATCTAATGAGGCAAGGTCTCCACCATCTTCAGTCGCAGTCGCAACTTCATCATCCTCAGAAATTATCTGACGAATAGATTCAAGAATTTCTTCTATCGATGGCTCTTCTTCTTGTTGTTCTTTTACATCTGTCATAATTTACATCAATTATATTGCTTCTATTTTTTAATATAACGTACTTTTCTAAAAAAAAAAATATATAATATCACTAAGTTATAAATTGTCTAATAGTCTGCCCTGCCAAAGTTAACATAGATACGTCAAGAACGGCCGCACGATCAATTTCAGATATCAATTGTTCTACATGAAAGAATTTATCTTTATTTCTTTTCTTCCACTCCTCCAATGGGTTTTTTGTTGAAGTTGGACAACCGCATGTGTCAATTACACCTCTCGCTATGACCGCTTGATAGTTATAAAAATCATCAACTAAACCACTTAAAGCCCTAGACTGCCAATGGTTCTCAGTATTCATATGTGCGCATTGCTGACGTAACCAACCTAAACGTAGACTTTGCCCTACACCAAAATACACTGCTGCTGTATTTTGTAGAGGCCCATTACAGTGGCTGCCAATTTCTACAATATCTGGAATAGCATCTAATACAGGAGCATATGCAATTTCTCGTGCCAAACTCTCTGGCATACCTTCTAAAACAAATGCTTGCCTTCTTTCTTCAGACCTACCCTTAACATAGTGAGGTATTAAATCCTCTATAAGTCCAGAAAGTTTTTTCGCTCCACTAGATAAAGCCATCACCTCATCTTTAATAGCACCCATAGGACTAGGACGTCGTAACATCCATGTTGTTATATGCTTCAATAAAGTGTACACATCATTTAAAGCTTTTGTTTGTACAGAGCTATCAACCTTACCATCTAATCCTTCAATACCGCTCCATAATTTATTGATATTAAATGCACCAGACATAATCAAAAATGCCTTAACAACGTCTACCGATGATGCCCCTGTTTTCTCTGCTCTAGACTTTAAAAACACAGGCCCCATACGGTTAACAACTGTGTTTGCGAGAACGGTTGCTATGATTTCTCTTCTCAATCCATGTGCTTTAATTTCCTTCTTGTATTTTTGTACAGGAACAGGGAAATAATTAAATAAGATTTCTTCCATTTCTGGTTCATCTGGTAAATCAGAGTCTAAAAGATCCTTAAATAATTTAATTTTCACATAGGACAATATGATAGATAATTCAGGCCTAGATAACCCTTGCCTATCTTGTAACATACGACCAATATCTTCGTGACTTGGTAAATTTTCAATTTTACGATCAAGCAAGCTTATTTGCTCTAAATCA
This sequence comes from Alphaproteobacteria bacterium, assembly GCA_021775895.1. Taxonomy (GTDB): domain Bacteria; phylum Pseudomonadota; class Alphaproteobacteria; order Micavibrionales; family CSBR16-224; genus JAJFGX01. Next base: position 52,954 of record JAJFGX010000089.1, read on the forward strand.
CGAATCAGTCCTGCATATAATGGTAATTGAGCAGGAGCTCTAAAAAGAGCTACAGACAAGGCCTGTGTTTGTTGATAGTTATCTTGTAAAACTAATTCTGCAACTTCATCTGTCATACTCTCCAAAAGGGCATTACGAGACTTTCGAGACATTTTATGTTTTGCATCTTGCTCAACACTACTTAAGAGAATTTTAATATTAACCTCATGGTCAGAACAATCAACGCCAGCAGAATTATCTATAAAGTCTGTATTCAAACGCCCACCACGCTGTGCAAACTCTATGCGTCCTTTTTGGGTCATGCCTAGGTTAGCCCCCTCACCTATAACTTTCGCATAAACCTCAGATGCATCAACTCGCAATGCATCATTATTACGATCATCTGCATCAGCATTACTTTCTTGAGAGTGTTTAATATATGTTCCAATACCACCAAACCATATTAGTTCAACCTCTGATTTTAGCATTGCAGACATCAATTCATTAGGTGTAACTTTGTCTTTTTTAAGACCAAAACACTGCTTGATTTCAGGAGTTATTTTTAATGATTTAGCTGACCTATCATAGACACAACCACCTTTTGATAGTTTCTTTACGTCATATTGATCCCAACCACCTCTAGCTTCAAACAAACGCTCCCTTTCTTTAAAGCTAACCAATGCATCAGGATTTGGATCACAAAAAATATGCACATGATTAAATGCTCCTTGCATACATATGTGCTTAGATAACAGCATACCATTACCAAAAACATCACCACCCATATCGCCGACACCTATTACTGTAAATTCTTCTTTCTGTGTATCTTTGCCCATTTCTCTAAAATGTCTCTTAACAGAATCCCACGCACCTCTTGCTGTAATACCCATTGCTTTATGATCATAACCAACAGAACCACCAGAGGCGAAGGCATCATCAAGCCAAAAGCCTGCACCTTGTGACAAATCATTAGCAATGTCTGAAAAAGTGGCCGTTCCTTTATCAGCTGCTACAACTAAATATGTATCATCTTCATCATATCTAACTGTATTTTCGGGTGGAACAATCACTCCCTTAACATTGTTATCAGTTAAATCAAGCAATGACTGCACAAATAACTTATAACAAGCTATTCCCTCTTCCATAAAAGCTTCTCTGCCGCCTTCTTTTGGTGGGTTTTTCAAAATAAAACCACCTTTTGATCCAACTGGCACTATCACAGCATTTTTTACCATTTGTGACTTTACTAACCCTAGAATCTCAGTTCTAAAATCATCAATCCGATCAGACCAGCGTATACCGCCACGAGCAATCTCTCCTCCACGCAAATGAACGGCCTCCAATCGACTTGAATACACAAAAATTTCCACATGCGGACGTGGTTTAGGTACAAAATCAATGTTCTTACTATCCAATTTAAATGATAAACATAAACGTCTTTCACCATCTTCATCTTCTTGATAATAATTGGTTCGCAGAGTGTTCTTAATCAAAGTCCAATAAGCCCTTAAAATATGATCATGATCTAAAATTGATACGTCATTTAATTTTTGCTCCAAGTTTTTCTCATATTCATCTATTTTTATCTTACGTTCTTTTTCTGATAAATCTGGTTTGTGTCTTGTTTTATACATTCCAACCAAGTCACGCACGATATCAGAATGACTAGATAAAACCGTTTCAATATAACCACGACTATAAGGAAAGCGAGCTTGCTTTAAATAGCTTGTATAACTGCGTACAATCCAAACTTCTCTCCACGTTAAACCAGCTTGTAAAATTAGAGCGTTCAGCTCATCATCTTCCGCCATTCGTTGCCATATACGAAAAAAGGCTCTTTCAAAGTTTTCTTTAACATCTTCAAGTTTAAAGCTAACACTATCGCCTGCATAAACAATGAAATCATGCACCCAAACAGAGCTAATGTCTTTAAGGCTATTTGGTTTTATACTAAATGGCATTTCTGAAACTGACTCTAATCCCATATGATCTAATACAGTTAAGATGTCTGACAAACGTACTGGATCATGTTTGTGATACACTCTTAGGTGATATTCATTTTTGCTTGCTGCATTAACAGGTTGAAAAAAATCAACCGCAATATCATCTTCTTTACTATCTATCAGCAATTGAATGTGTTTGATATCTTTCACCGCACCGATCACACCAAAAGCATCTTGATATGAAATAGGAAAAGCATCTATATAATCATGTGCATAAACAACGCCTTTATCCTTTCCGTACTCTAAAATCAGTACAGATCTTAATTTCTCTGCCCAGCTACGTCCAACTTCAATTAACTCTTTTTCGATTTCATCTGCATCAAACTCTACAATTGGTGGTGTCTCAATTAGAACAGTAAACAAAACACGAGCAAGTGGACTATCATCTAATGTGGTATAAAAATTAGTACATACACCATCTAAATGTTTTTCCAGTATTGCCTCTACATTTTTTCTAAAGCGTGTATCGTAGATATCACGAGGTACATAAACAAGACATGATACGTAACGCTCCAAAGGATCTTTACGAGCAAAAAAGGCAATGTTCTGCCTTTCTTGTAATTGCAATATACCTAGACTTGTCTCAACCAGCTCGTCTACTGAAAGCTGAAAAAGCTCATCTCGTGGATACTTTTCTAAAATATGTTCCAACGCTTTACGATCATGAGAATCATGCCCTAGTCTTGTTTTGTCTAAAGTATCTTTAACTTTTTGCCTAACAAGAGGAACGTCTAAAGTACGGCAAGAATAAGTACTTGAAGTAAACAAGCCTACAAAAACATGTTGTCCTATAATAGCTCCAGATTTATCAAATATTTTTACATTAATAACATCAAAAGGAACTCGCCTATGTACTGTAGAATACTCATTAATCCACTTACTAACTACCACAGGTTCAGATGTTGAAGACAGCATTTCATATTCACGTTGCAATGTCATGCAATCTAGTACATGACGGCCATCTTTTAATAAACCAAGTTCACTGCTTTTAGCAACACTGCAATCCATATCACTAGCAGAGCTTTTCTTAAAATTATATTTTCTATAGCCTAGAAATGTAAAATTATTTTTATAAATATAGTCTAAGAAATCGATTGCTTCAGCTCGTTCATTCTCACATATTTTCAATGAAGGTTTGCTAACTCCACGAATTGCACCTTGTAGATTATCCAACATTTCATGCCAATCGTCTGTTGCGACACAAACATCATCTACAATGTTAGAAAGAGTTTCTGCCAAACCTTTACAAACATCATCTGGCAAACGTTGCTCTAATTGAATGTGAATGCAAGATTCTAAAGCTCCATTTAATCTTGCCTCTTCCATATCAGCACTTATAGATTCTATTTTCCCTTTATTATTGCGTTTTACCCCGATAACTGGATGAAACAAAAATGATATAGAAAAATTATAATGTGCCAATTCTGACGCTATGGAATCAATCAGAAATGGTCTATCATTATTTATAATTTCAATTACAGTATTATCCGCTTTCCACACATGATGTTCATTATCTGTGTTGTAAACACGTATTTTATTATGGCTCTTGTTCCGTTGGCTGCCCCATTCGTAAAAATCACTCGCCATTTGCTCTAAAGTATTTTCACCAATATCTAACTTATCATTGGTTGATACTTGACTTATAAAACAATTCACAAAGTCTTTTTTTACATTGTTATTCATCAGAGCTTCCTTTTCTTTATTCGTTTCTTTTTTCTGAGCATGCATTATATTTTTCTCCCTGAAACTGTCTTATATCTATTTTTAATCAGTCTTTACTCTTCTTTTTTTGCTTTCAAAACTGCATCACGTTTATCTTTATTCATTTGCAGTTCAATACGTTCCATCTCTGCACTTGATGCGTCTGAATAATTAGTTCCACCACATAGCCCCCCTACACCATAAGTCTCTGAAGGATAATTATATAATGACCATTTTTCTAATTTATCAGCAGTGCGTTTATATGCATAAACAAGATATTCTTTTCCTTCTTCAAAAGGATACCCCATACAAGTCAAATTTTGTAGGCTTGTATGTAGCTCAAAGCTATTATTTTCCTCATCACCTAATATATTTTTAACTTTATTAATAATTTCAGTGTTTTTTCCTTTATCTTCTTTTTCTTCTTTTTCCTCTTTGTCTTCTTTTTCTTCTATATCCTCTACTTTTAATTTTTTTATAACGTCAAAAGTCACTATTACAGGTTTATCATCATAGCTAGTACGATAATATTTATATAGTGTTTTTACTTCTTTAACCTTACCAACAAAAACAGAGTCAGATTGAGTCCAACGATAATCAAATGAGGCAGGTATACACCTACAAGCAGAAGCTTCAGTTGCGACGACAACAAGCAACACCGCTAAAAACAAAATAAATACTTTACAACTTCTCATAGAATATACTTTCCTTTTGGCTAATTAGAATTCACCAATATATCAAGTATAGGATAGAAAATATAAAAATGTTATTAATTTATTATCTTAATTCTCCGCATAATGAAAAAAATAATGTATAATAAATGATAGTAACAATTTGCTATCACATCTCAGATTCGGTTTTACACATGAAAATATACAACACAACAAGTAGCCAGCCCATAAGTGGTGACAGAAAAAGTGACAAAGATTATGATGCTCAGAAAGATACTGGCGTTCTAACTAAAATTAAGCCAAAAACTAAACGTCCATCAATGTATAAAGTATTATTACTTAATGATGATTATACTCCTATGGAGTTTGTGGTTATGATTTTGAAGCGTTTTTTCTTTAAGAATGAAACAGAATCTATAGATATTACCATGACAATACACCGCAAAGGTGTTGGTCTATGTGGAGTTTATACATATGAAATTGCAGAAACAAAAGTTGCACAAGTTATGGCGTGTGCTACAGAAAACGAACACCCATTACAATGCACGATGGAAAAGGAGTAATAGCAATGCTATCGACAAATCTTGAACAAACACTTCATAGAGCATTAAATTATGCCAACACCAGAAAGCATGAGCTAGCTACACTTGAACATCTTTTACTTGCCTTAACCGAAGACCCTGATGGCCTGTCTGTTCTTAGAGCATGTGGAATTGACATTGAAGAACTACAAACTGAAATCACTTCTTATATTGATGGTGACTTATCAACATTAGTCCGTAGTGACCATACAGAAACACGTCCAACCACTGGCTTTCAACGTGTTCTACAACGGGCAGCTATCCAAGTGCAATCATCAGGTCGTGAGGAAGTCACAGGTGCTAACGTCATTATTGCTATTTTTTCAGAGCAAGAAAGTCACGCCGTTTACTTCCTTACCTCAAGAGATATGAGCAGATTTGATGCTATTAATTATATCTCTCATGGCATCGCAAAAGTTCCAGACTACAGTGAAGAGCGTACAATACACGGCGTTGATGAAGATTACGACAGTGAAGATACAGTCAAAAATGGTAAAGATGCATTAGCTGAATATTGCGTAGACCTTAATCAAAAAGCCAATAATGGACTCATTGATTCCTTAATCGGTCGTGAAGAGGAACTAGAACGCACAATACAAGTGTTATGCCGAAGAACAAAAAATAATCCACTATATGTTGGTGATTCAGGGGTTGGTAAAACTGCAATAGCTGAAGGACTAGCCTTACTAATCACCGAGGGCAATGTTCCAGAAGTTTTGAAAACCTCCACCATATTTGCACTAGATATGGGCTCATTACTTGCTGGCACACGATACAGAGGAGACTTTGAAGAACGCTTGAAAGCTGTAATGAAAGCCTTGGAAAACCATGAAGACGCAATATTATTTATTGATGAAATACATACAATCATAGGTGCAGGGGCGACCTCTGGCGGGGCAATGGACGCTTCAAACCTTCTAAAACCATCTTTAGCAAACGGAGGACTACGTTGCATAGGATCAACAACTTATAAAGAGTACCGCAACCACTTTGAAAAAGATCGAGCATTAGTCCGCAGATTCCAAAAAATAGATGTAAAAGAACCATCACAAGCCGATGCAATTAAGATTCTACACGGCTTGCGTAAATACTACGAGAAACATCATGATGTTAAATACACTAGCGAAGCTCTGAAA
>JAJFGX010000090.1 GCA_021775895.1 Alphaproteobacteria bacterium
TAGGGTGTATATATTTAACAATAGGTTCTGAAATAATAATCAACCCTGTATTACCAGATCTATCAATTGCATTAACATCAGCACCATCACGTAAAGCATCTTGCAAATCAAAATAACGTGCATCTTTAACGGCTTTAATTAATCTCTTATTCAATTCTTCTTTTGACATATAGCGCTACCTTGATAAAGTTCCATTTCTTCGCTTTCTTGCATAACTACTAAGGCTTAATTTCGCCTGCACAGGCTTTTTCAATGGCTTACGATTTGAGGAATAGTTAACGAATACCTTAACTACATCTTTATTATACCAACTTCTAGCTATATCTAATGCTGTGTCACCTCTATTATTTATAATGTAGGCGTTAGCCCCTGCTGAAAGTAATAACTTAGATGCACGTACATTATTCATACGTGCTGCTTGAAATAATGCTGTTTCTCCAGAGCCATCAATAGCATCAATATCCGCACCATTATTTATTGCCTCTGTAATTTTTTTAGTGTTATTTCTTGTAGCAGCATCAAATAATGCTTCTTGCAATTTTTCTTGCGACATATCTCTTTCCTCATAAATTACTCAGTGTTAACATATATTGCACAATATATTAAATATGTCAATGATTTTAATTTATATTATTTTTTACTTGCTATTATACTCAAAAAGAGTATATAATATACTCATAAGGAGAATTACAAAGCGATTCGATAGAAATTATTTAGAAAAGGGAATATAAAATGAACTATTCAGCTAAACAAACAGAAAATCATATAGATAACAGTATACCTGAATATACCGATGAGGTTGCGAGAGAGACTGAGGCTTTATATCAAAAAGTGTCAAAAGTAATAACCAGAGCTGAGTGGCCACAATTTGCTCCTTATATCTATGAGATAAATCGCCTGAAGAAATTAAAAGATGCTGTAATTTTAGCGCATAACTATATGACACCTGAAATTTTCAACTGTGTTGCTGATTTTGCTGGTGATAGCTTGCAATTAGCTCAAGAGGCTGCAAAAACTGATGCGACAGTGATTGTTCAAGCTGGTGTTCATTTTATGGCAGAGACCTCCAAAATACTTAGTCCAGACAAAACTGTGTTAATCCCTGATATGGAGGCTGGATGTTCCCTTGCAGCTTCCATTACTGGGGCTGATGTTCGGTTATTACGTGAACAATATCCAAATGTACCAATTGTTACTTACGTTAATACATCTGCCGATGTTAAGGCTGAGTCTGATATTTGCTGTACATCTTCGAATGCTTTGGCAATTATTGAATCTTTTGATAGTGATGAAATATTAATGATTCCAGATCAATTTTTGGCAAGAAACATAGCTAAACAAACTACAAAAACAATTCACACCTACGCTGGTAGTTGTGAAGTACATGAGCAATTCACACCAGATAGTATTAAAGCCTTTCGTAAAGCATGGCCAGATGCTGTTGTAATTGCTCACCCAGAATGTACACCAGAAGTTGTTGATGTTTGCGATTTCTCTGGTTCAACTAAAGCTATGAGTGACTATGTACACAATAATCAGCCGTCTCGTGTTGTTATGATTACAGAATGTTCTATGTCAGACAACGTATCAGTACAGAATCCTGATGTAGAATTTGTTCGACCATGTAATATGTGTCCACATATGAAACGTATTACTTTGCCTAAAATATTAGATACCTTACGAAATATGACACATGAAGTAGTGGTTGATGAAGATATTGCAGAACGTGCAAAGATGGCTGTTGAAAGAATGCTAGCAGTTACGTCTTAGGGGCTATCATAAGTTGCTCTTTATGCTAGTATATATAGATGAAAATATTAGTTGATGCAGATGCTTGTCCTAAAGCAATTAAAGAAATTCTATTTAGAGCAGCAGATAGAGCCGAAATATATATCGTGTTTGTGGCAAATCAAATAGTACCATTAAATGAATCTACATTCATAAGTTCAATTCAAGTTGAACAGGGGGCAGATGTCGCTGATGATAAAATTGTCGAGGAATGTAAGGCTGGTGATTTAATTATTACAGCCGATATACCACTTGCTGCACGAGTTGTTGCAAAAAATGCTACTGCCCTTGATCCAAGAGGCACGTTATACGATAAAAGTAATATTGGTTCTATATTATCTATGCGTAATTTTATGGATTCCTTGCGTAGTAGTGGGGTTGAAACTGGTGGAATGAGTAGCTTTAGTCACAAAGAGTGTTTAAAGTTTGCAAACGCACTAGATAGATTTATAATAAATAAATGCACTCATTAAGTGTGTTAAAATAGTATCTAGGTTATTAAAGCATTATGATAGACGTTAGTAAAAAACAGACTAATATTTATATATTGGTAATAGTATTCATTATATTCTCTATACCCCTTGCTGTAATAGTTGTTGGTGCTGTTCAAGGACTAAACGATCAAATAACTTTTACTAAGTTGGAGCGAGATGGCGTTAAATACCATAGTGCTTTAATTAACGTCATTAGAGAAACTCAGGAATTAAGAGCAGAGGAACTGATAGCCAATATCGAAAATAAATCCTTACTTAATTCTTTAGAAACAATGGATATGGTTAATAAAAAGCTTGGAGTTAAGTTAAAGTCTACAGACACTTGGAAAAATATAAGGGCAGATTATGATGAATTACTCTCACAATCAAGAGTGATATCTTTTAATGAGTATACAAAACTAATTGATGAAGCCATGTTATTAGCACAAGATATTGGAGATAGTTCAAACCTTATAACAGATCCTGAATTGGATAGTTATTATTTAATGAATATATCCTTAAATATAATACCTCAAATGACAGAAACAATAAAAAAGTCACAACAGGAAATATCTCAAACACTTAAAAAACAAGCTGATGGTAAGTTATTAAACAATTTTAATCCAAAAGATTATTTACAACTCATATATTATAAAATAGAACTAGATAGGGATAACTTTAAACAATCCTTAAAACGAGCCCAGCAATCAAATAGTAGTATTAAGGTTGAGCTTGCACCATATAAAGACAGTATAGAACAAGCTGAATTATCTCTTTATGAAATATATAGCATTATTGCTGATAAAAGAGAAATAAATTTATCATATGACAGTCTGTTTGAGGCAATGTTAAATACCACACTTAAATATAAAGATTTTGATAGCGTAGCTACACCTATCTTAGACTCTTTACTGGAAGATAGAATTGAGGGAATAGAAGTAAAAAAATATTTTATATTTATTTCTGCAATTATCACATTTGGCGGTTTAGGCATAGTCTTCTTACTTATATATCGTAGTATGCTTATTGCAAAATCTGCAGAAGCACAAGTTAAAAACTTAGCTGAGTTCCCAGAACATAACCCCAGCCCTACTTTAAAATTTGATACTAATTGTGCAGTTCTTAATGATAATCCAGCAGCTATAAATATGCTATAGTAGTCACAGTTTAAATAAA
>JAJFGX010000010.1 GCA_021775895.1 Alphaproteobacteria bacterium
ACTCCGGTTTTAACAGGTTCTTTAAGTCGATTACTTTTAGGAATTTGGACTGATCAATATGGTGGACGTATTGTATTCTTCATATTGATGCTCGCAACATCTATTGCAACCTATATGCTTACAATGGCAACAACCTACAATCAATTTCTTATGGCTGCACTTGGTGTTGGTCTAGCTGGTGGTTCATTTGCTGTTGGTATTGCTTATGTTTCTCAGTGGTTTAGCACAGAAAAACAAGGGACTGCCCTTGGTATCTTCGGCATGGGTAATGTTGGTGCTGCTGTAACTAACTTTGGAGCTCCATATCTGCTAGTTGCGTTAGGCTGGCAAGGTGTTGCTCAGGTTTATGCAGTAACTTTATTTGTCATGGCGATGGTTTTTTGGGGGTTTACTAAAGATGACCCATATTTAATTAAACGTAGGGAAAAGAAGCAAAAGCCTCGCTCAATTCTTAAACAATTAGAACCTTTGAAAAACCTACAAGTTTGGCGTTTTGCTATCTATTACTTTTTTGTTTTTGGTGCATTCGTTGCCTTAGCTTTGTGGCTTCCTCGTTTTTATATAGGAGCATACGGATTAGATATCAAAATAGCTGGCTTACTGGCCGCAGCCTATGCCCTACCGGGAAGTATATTTCGTGCTTATGGTGGCTGGCTTAGTGATAAATATGGTGCAAGACGTGTGATGTATTGGACATTTGGAGCTTCTGCCGTTTGTTGTTTTTTCCTCTCATATCCAGAAACAGCTTATACAGTTACAGGAATTGAAGGGCCTATAGATTTTAATATTAAAATTGGACTAGTACCTTTTGTTGCCTTAACTGTTATTTTAGGTTTCTTTATGTCGCTTGGAAAAGCAGCAGTCTACAAACACATTCCTGTTTATTACCCAGAACATGTTGGTTCTGTTGGTGGAATTGTTGGCTTAATTGGTGGCTTAGGTGGCTTCTGCCTACCTATCGCCTTTGGATACATGAATGATGTCATTGGAATTTGGACAAGTTGCTTTATGTTGCTATTCTTAATTACAACAATATCTCTGGTTTGGATGCATGTTTCTATATTAATAATGGAAAAGAAACAAGAACCACGTTTCTTCCCTGAACTAGATAAATAAGAAAAGAAAGAAAGGATAAATACCATGGCAAAAGATCTATATAACTGGAATCCAGAAGATGAAAAACAGTGGTCTGAAACTGGTAAAGCAATAGCAAATCGTAATCTTTGGATATCTATTCCATGTCTATTATGTGGTTTTGCGGTATGGCTTTATTGGGGAATTATTACTGTACAAATGTTAAATATTGGTTTTCCATTTGAAAAGGCAGAATTATTTACTTTAATGGCAATAGCTGGTTTATCTGGCGCTACCTTACGTATCCCTAGTACTTTCTTTATACGTATAGCAGGTGGTCGTAATACAATCTTCTTAACCACAGCACTGTTAATACTGCCAGCACTTGGTGCAGGCATAGCATTGCAAGATCAAAACACTCCTCTTTGGGTTTTTCAACTTTTAGCTTTGCTATCTGGCTTTGGTGGCGGAAACTTTGCATCTTCTATGTCTAACATTAGTTTCTTTTTTCCAAAAAAAGTTCAAGGGCTGTCTTTAGGGCTAAATGCTGGTCTTGGAAACTTTGGTGTTACAACCATGCAAATATTAGTACCGTTAGCAATGACATTTGGAATATTCGGCGGACTACCAATGGTACTTGAAAGCACAAGTGGAACATTAATAGGAAAAATTCCAGCTGGAACAGATGCATGGATTCACAATGCTGGCTTTGTTTGGCTTGTGTTCTTAATACCTTTAACAATTATGGCATGGTTTGGAATGAACAATATTCGTGATGAGCATGTCTCACCAGATGTTAATTCAACTATAGCTGCCTTTATTAAAATTCTTGGCATGCTATTAATCGGCATAATTACAGCAGTTATTGGCTTATGGTTCATGTTACCAGAAAGCGCTGGCGGTTCAGGTTTTAATGTTAGCAAATGGATTGTCTTACCATGCGTTATTGCTTTGACAGTTTTCTTGTTAAAAATGATACCTGGAGAAATTAGTAATAGCCTAAAACGTCAATACAAAATCTTTGAAAACAAACACACATGGGTGATGACTATTATATACACTATGACCTTTGGTTCTTTCATTGGATTTTCTGCTGCCTTTCCTTTAGCAATTAAAGTTATCTTTGGCTTTAAACATGTTGTAGATGCTGATGGCATAATGACACATGATATTGCCAATCCAAATGGCCCTAGTGCTTTGATGTTTGCATGGATGGGCCCATTTATTGGAGCTTTGATACGACCTGTTGGTGGAATTATTGCAGATAAAATGGGTGGCGCAAAAGTAACTCAAATTATCTCTATAATAATGGTAGCTAGTGCATTGGGTGTTGCATACTATATGAAACAAGCTTACCAATCAGCTACACCAGAAGAGTTTTTCTGGCCATTCTTTGGATTGTTTTTAATTCTATTTACAGCCACAGGGCTTGGAAATGGTTCAACTTTTAGAACTATTGCTATGGTATTTAATAAAGAGCAAGCAGGGCCTGTTCTAGGCTGGACTTCTGCAGTTGCTGCCTATGGTGCATTTATTATTCCAAAAGTATTCGGTGAGCAAATTAAAGCGACAACACCAGAATATGCACTTTATGGATTTGCGACTTTCTATTTAGTCTGTGTATTATTAAACTGGTTTACTTATTTGCGTTCTAATTCAGAATACAAAAACCCTTAAAACAAGAATGAAGGATATTTATCATGAGCTATTTTATTGACCGTATGATGTATTTTGCACAAGACCGTGAAAAATTCTCAGGCAACCACGGTATTACAACGGGTGAAAACCGTGCTTGGGAACAGGCATATAGAGGACGTTGGGCTCATGATAAAATCGTCCGCTCAACGCATGGAGTTAACTGTACTGGTTCATGCTCATGGAAAATATACGTAAAAAATGGTTTAATTACTTGGGAAACTCAACAAACTGACTACCCAAGGACTCGCCCTGATTTACCTAACCATGAGCCTCGTGGCTGTTCTCGTGGTGCAAGCTATAGCTGGTATATTTATTCTGCAAATCGTTTGAAATATCCAATGATTAGAAAACGCCTGCTAATAATGTGGCGTGATATGAAAGCTCAAAATAACGATGACCCTGTCGAAGCTTGGAAAGCAATTCAAAAAGACCCTATCTTACGTAGCTCTTATCAACATGTGCGTGGACAAGGTGGTTTTGTTCGGGCTGAATGGGACGAAGTGAACGAAATTATTGCAGCTTCAAATATTTATACAATTAAAGAATATGGCCCAGACCGTATTATTGGTTTCTCCCCTATTCCCGCAATGTCTATGACATCGTACGCTGCTGGCTCTCGTTACCTATCATTAATTGGTGGCGTTGCCATGAGTTTCTATGACTGGTATTGCGATTTACCGCCATCATCTCCACAAACATGGGGGGAGCAAACAGACGTTCCAGAAAGTGCCGATTGGTATAATTCAGGATTCATTATGATGTGGGGATCGAACGTTCCGCAAACAAGAACTCCTGACGCTCACTTTATGACTGAGGCACGTTATCGTGGAACACAAGTAGTCACTGTAACTCCTGATTATTCTGAAGCCTCAAAGTTTAGTGATATATGGCTAAATCCTAAGCAAGGAACTGATGCTGCCATGGGAATGGCAATGGGGCATGTGATTTTAAAAGAATTCCACATTGATAATGTATGTGAATATTTTGATAATTATTGCCGTACTTATACTGATATGCCATTCCTTGTAAAATTAGAAAAAGTTGATGGTAGATATGTTGCTGGACGTTTTATTAGAGCTTCAGACTTTGATAAATCCATGGGAGAAAAAGAAAACCCTGAATGGAAAACTCTATGCATAGATGAAAACACTGGTAATGTTATCGTGCCTACAGGCTCTATTGGTTTTAGATGGGGCAATGATGGAAAATGGAATATTGAACCTACGGATTCAAAAACAGGTAAATCTGTAAAACCTCAAAAAACTCTTCTAGGTTCTCATGATGATATTCTGGAAGTTGGTTTCCCTTATTTCGGTGGATTAGATCATGAACATGGTTACTTTGAAGCCAATGCTCAAGAAGAAGTGCTTGACCGTAGCCTACCTGTTAAATACTTAGAAATAGATGGTGAAAAAACTGCCGTTGTTACTGTGTTTGATATGCTTTGTGCAAATTATGGGATTTCTAGAGATGGACTTGGCGGAAAACATGTAGCATCAAGCTATGATGACAATATCCCATATACTCCAAAATGGCAGGAAAGCATTACTGGTGTTGACGCTGAAAAAGTTATTCAAGTTGCCCGTGCTTTTGCTGCGAATGCAGAAAAAACTGAAGGTAAATCAATGATTATCATTGGTGCTGCTATGAATCACTGGTATCACATGGATATGAACTACCGTGCGGCGATTAATATGCTGGTTTTTTGTGGCTGTGTTGGACAATCTGGCGGTGGTTGGTCTCACTATGTTGGACAAGAAAAACTGCGTCCTCAAACTGGCTGGTTACCCCTTGCTTTTGCTTTGGATTGGACACGCCCTCCACGTCAACAAAATTCAACTTCATTCTTTTATGCTCACACAGACCAGTGGCGTTATGAGACTCTTGGAGTTGATCAAATACTCTCGCCACTTGCAGATAAAGAAAAATGGAAAGGTTCATTAATCGACTGTAATATTCGTGCCGAGCGTATGGGGTGGTTGCCGTCAGCTCCTCAATTAGAAGAAAATCCATTAGAGCTAGTAAAAGAAGCAGAGAAATTGGACAAAGATCCAGTAGATTACGTTGTAGATAGATTAAAAGACGGTGATTTGCGTATGTCATGTGAAGATCCAGATAACCCAAAGAACTGGCCACGTAATATGTTTGTTTGGCGTTCTAATCTTTTAGGTTCATCTGGTAAAGGTCATGAATATTTCTTAAAGCACTTCCTTGGTACTCAACATGGCGTGCAAGGAAAAGATCTTGGTGAAGAAGGCAAGCGTGATTCTGCTGAAGTCGTATGGCATGATGAAGCACCAGAGGGTAAGCTTGATTTAATTGTTACGCTTGACTTTAGAATGTCATCGACTTGTGTTTATTCAGATATAGTCCTACCCACTGCTAGTTGGTATGAAAAAAATGATTTAAATACTTCAGATATGCACCCATTTATTCACCCATTATCTAAAGCGATTGACCCTGTTTGGCAAAGTCGTTCTGATTGGGAAATTTATAAAGGTTTAGCTAAAAAATTCTCAGAGCTTGCACCTAATTATCTTGGCGTAGAAAAAGAAATTGTCATGGCACCAATCCAACATGACACTCCGGGAGAATTGGCACAGCCTGACGTTAAAGAATGGCGTAAAGGTGAGTGTGATGCTATCCCAGGTAAAACTATGCCTACAATGAAAGTCGTTGAGCGTGATTATCCCGCAACTTATGAACGCTTCACATCATTAGGGCCTCTACTAGAAAAACTTGGTAATGGCGGTAAAGGTATTGGCTGGAATACTGATGAAGAAGTAGAATTCCTAAAACAGCTTAACGGTGAGAAAGATGGCAGAGCTAAAATTGTAACTGACATTGATGCTTGTGAAGTCGTGCTATCGCTTGCACCTGAAACTAATGGCGAGGTTGCTGTTAAAAGCTGGGCTGCACTTAGTAAAATCACAGGTAAAGATCATACTCATTTAGCTCTGCCAAAACAAGACGAGAAAATAAGATTCCGTGACATTCAAGCACAACCACGTAAAATTATTAGCTCCCCTACTTGGAGCGGTATTGAATCAGAGCATGTTTGCTATAATGCAGGCTATACTAACGTACATGAATTTATTCCATGGCGTACCGTCACAGGTAGGCAACAGCTCTATCAAGATCACCCTTGGATGATTGATTTTGGTGAGGGGCTAGTCTCATATAGACCACCGATTAATACCAATACAGTCCAGAATATGATTGATAAACATGGTGAGGAAACTCCAACTATTTTATTAAACTTTATTACTCCACACCAAAAATGGGGAATACATTCAACATATTCTGATAATTTGCATATGCTGACATTGTCTCGTGGAGGGCCAATTGTTTGGGTTAGTGAAACTGATGCCAAGAAAATTGATGTTAAAGATAACGATTGGCTAGAAGTCTTTAACACCAACGGTGCTATCGTTGCCAGAGCAGTAGTCTCGCAACGTGTGAATGAAGGCATGATGTTGATGTATCACGCTCAAGAAAAAATTGTGAATACTCCCGGTAGTAAGATAACTAACGCTAGAGGTGGAATTCATAACTCTGTTACCAGAGCAACAATTAAGCCAACTCACATGATCGGTGGCTACGCTCAACTATCATATGGCTTTAATTATTATGGTACAGTAGGTTCAAATCGTGATGAATTTGTCGTTGTCCGAAGAATGGCTGATGAAGATATAGATTGGATGCAAGAATCAAGAGAAGAGGAGACTGCATAATGAAAATCAGAGCTCAAATAGGTAAAGTTCTAAACCTTGATAAATGTATCGGTTGTCACACGTGTTCCGTTACTTGTAAAAATGTATGGACATCTCGTGAAGGGGTTGAATACGCTTGGTTTAATAACGTAGAGACCAAACCAGGAGTTGGCTTTCCAAAAGAATGGGAGAACCAGAAAAAATGGAAAGGTGGCTGGAAACGTAAAGATAACGGCAAAATTGAACCACTACAAGGCGGTAGATGGCGTATGTTATCCAGAATTTTTGGCAATCCTAACATGCCTGAAATTGATGATTACTATGAACCATTTACTTTTGACTACGATAATCTACAGAAATCACCTGAAGTGAAAACTACGCCTGTTGCTCGTCCACGTTCTCTGGTTTCTGGTCAACGTATGGAAAAAATTAAATGGGGGCCTAACTGGGAAGAAATTCTAGGTACTGAGTTTGAGCATCGCCGTAAAGATTATAATTTCAAAGATATTGAAGAAGAATTATACGGTCAGTTTGAAAATACATTTATGATGTATCTGCCAAGGCTTTGTGAGCATTGCCTTAATCCAACTTGCGTTGCCTCCTGCCCTTCTGGTTCAATTTACAAGCGTGAAGAAGATGGCATTGTGCTAATTGACCAAGATAAGTGTCGTGGTTGGAGAATGTGTGTTTCTGGCTGCCCTTATAAGAAAATATATTATAATTGGAAATCTGGTAAGGCAGAAAAATGTACATTCTGTTATCCTAGAATTGAAAATGGTGAGCCAACAGTTTGCTCTGAGACTTGTGTTGGACGTATCCGTTATCTTGGCGTAGTGCTTTATGATGCAGATAAAATTGAAGAAGCTGCAAGCACTGAAAATGAAGAAGACTTGTACCAAGCTCAACTTGATATGTTCCTTGACCCTCACGATCCTGAGGTGATTAAACAAGCAAGAAAAGATGGTATTCCTGAAAACTGGATTGAAGGAGCTCAAAATTCTCCTGTCTATAAAATGGCAATGGATTGGAAAGTTGCATTTCCTCTGCACCCTGAATATAGAACTCTGCCTATGGTTTGGTATATTCCGCCATTGTCCCCACTGCAAGCAGCGGCTGAGGCTGGCAAGATTAACAAGACAGCAGATGGTATAATGCCTGACCTTGATGATATGAGAATTCCAGTTAAATATTTGGCAAATCTATTAACAGCAGGAAAAGAAGAGCCTATAAAACATGGACTTCGTCGTATGATGGCTATGCGTCATTACATGCGTGGCAAGCTGATTGAAAAAGAAGATGCTTCTGATGTTTTGGCTAGCGTAGACCTAAGCCCTGAAATGGTTGAAGATATGTACAAAATTATGGCTCTAGCAAATTATGAGGATAGATATGTTATTCCTACAGGGCATAAAGAGGAAACTCTTGATGCTTATGGGGAAAGCGGAGGTTGTGGCTTCAGCTTTGGTAGCGGTTGCTCATCGCATAGCAACTCTACAACAGATTTATTTGAAAGCCAAAAAACATGGCGTGGTCGCAGTGCTTCTGGCAAAGACAATCGTGTAAACACTCTATTTACACGAGATGAAAATTCTACACCTAAAAAAGATAGTGGTAACTGTGGTAGCGGTGGCTGTGGTAGTTGCTCTTAATGAAAGGTATATAAAACTATGAAAACACTACAAGTTTTAGGGTTTCTTCTAACGTACCCTTCAGCAAAACATAAAGATATTCTACCAGAGTGCCGTGAGATTCTAGAAAAAGAAAAATGGCTATCTAGTGAAACTCTAATTGCGATTGATGATCTGATTAATTGGATGGAAAAACAAGAATACATGGATTTACAAGAGGAATATGTTTCTTTATTTGATCGCACACCATCACTTTGCTTACATTTATTTGAGCATGTACATGGAGATTCAAGAGAGCGTGGGCAGGCACTGGTTGATTTATCTACAGTGTATAAAGATGCAGGCCTACTGATTAATACCAACGAAATGCCAGATTACCTGCCTTTATTCTTGGAATATCTTTCAATAATTCCAGCTGAAGAGGCTAGAGAAACACTAGGCAATGCGATTGATGTCATTGGTGCTGTTGGCTCTCGCCTACAAAATAGAGGCTCTAAATATGCCGTTATATTTGAAGCATTAAAAGAAGCTTCTGTAAGAAAACCTGACCCAAAAGCTGTTGCTCAAGCTCTGAAAGATGATGCTGGCTCTGCGATGAGCCTTGCTGATATTGATAAAGTTTGGGAAGAGCAATCCGCATTTGAAAATACAGAACAAACGACAGGAAGTGATGCCGGCTGTTCGATGGTCGCAGGTATGGTAGACAGTATGAATAAATCAATAGAATCAGACAATAAGGAGACTAGACAATGAATTTCTTTCTCTTCCAAATTTTCCCATATATAGCGATAGCATTCTTTATACTTGGGTCTATCCTACGTTTTGACCGTGATCCTTACTCTTGGCGTAGTAAATCCAGTCAATTTTTACGCCGTAAACAGTTAATCATAGGTAGCGTTCTATTTCACCTTGGAATTCTAGTAATTCTAGCTGGACATGTGGTCGGACTCCTTACACCTATTGTTGTTTTTGATACGCTTGGAATTTCTCATGGAGCAAAACAAATACTAGCGATTGTCGCAGGTGGCTTTGCTGGAATATTTTGCTTTATTGGCTTGATTTTATTAATTCACCGTCGGTTATTTGATGAACGCATTCGTGCAAACACTTCATTTGCTGATATGATGGTATTATTATTATTGCTAGCACAGCTTATTCAGGGAATGATGACAATTCCAATCTCCATGCAACATTTAGATGGACATGAGATGGTTAAATTCATGAACTGGGCTCAGCATATAGCTACATTCAGAGGTGGTGCTAGCGAATACATCAGTGACGTACACTGGGTATTTAAATCTCACTTAACTCTTGGAATGTTTATATTATTGGTATTCCCATTTACTAGATTAGTGCATGCCTTTAGTGCGCCTGTTGGCTTCTTATTCCGTCCATATCAAGTTGTACGTAAAAGAGAGGTGTAATTAATATAATGCAAAGTATCTCCCCTGGAATTACTGTAAATGATGTAAAAATCACCGCAGAAGAAATTGATGCGGAGGTACAATACCACCCTGCGGAAAGCTTAGTTGAAGCAAAACACGGCGCTATGCAAGCTTTAGTTATTCGTGAACTTTTACTGCAACGAGCTGCAGAATTAGATCTTGTTGATAAAGATGAAGACGAAGCTATAGATAAATTGCTGGACAAAGAAATAATAGTACCTGAACCAGATACCGAAACCTGTAAACGGTACTATGACAGCAACCTTAAGCTATTCTATACTTCACCATTATTTCAAGTATCGCATATCTTATATCTTGCCCCAAAGGAAGATACTGAAGCACTAGCTAATGCCAAAGTAAAAGCAGAAAAAAGCCTTGAGCTAATCAAGCTAAAACCAGAACTATTCGAGCATATTGCAAAAGAAGAATCTGGTTGTTCATCGGCAAAAGATGGCGGAAGACTTGGGCAAATTAGCAAAGATCAAACTATGCCAGAATTTGAAGCCGCATTAATGAAAATGCAAGCAGGTGAGCTATCAAACGAACCTGTAGAAACTGATGTTGGCTTTCATATAATTAAAGTTGATGAGCGAGCAGATGGTCAGCAACTGCCTTATGATAGTGTGGCGGACAATATTATAGAATTTTTAAAAACAAAAAGCTGGACTACTGCTTTTAATCAATATATTCAATTATTGGCTGGCAATGCTAAAATAAGTGGCTTTCGTTTGAAGCAAGCCGACAGTCCTTTGGTGCAGTAAAATGTCTAGATTAAAGAGCGCAATAGAACACCCTTTATTAGGGCGAGGGTTTCGTCCATTCTTTCTACTAGGAGCGTTATATGCAGCATTAAGCCTGATTATTTGGGCTGGCATATACTCGGATTATATAGTGCCTATAGATATTTTATCCACACCAATTGCTTGGCATGCTCATGAAATGATTTATGGCTTCACCATCGCAATAATTGCTGGTTTTCTACTAACCGCTGTTGCTAACTGGACTGGAGGCTCACCCGTTCGACAAATACATTTAGCCAGCCTATGCTTACTATGGATTGCTGGTCGTATTGTAATGAACATTGAACTTGGTCTGCCATTATGGCTTACCTACGGCATTGCGAGTGCTTTCCTCCCTGCCCTTGCCATCAGTCTATCCATTCCTTTATTTAAAAGCAGGAATGTACGTAACTTTATCTTCTTACTTTTATTAAGCTCTTTGTCTATTTGTCAAATTAGTTTCTTTGTAATTGAGGAACAAACCCCACTATATGTAGCACTAATAATTATAATGATAATTATCTCACTTATTGGTGGACGTATAATTCCAGCCTTTACCGTGGCGGCGATCAGAAGAGCTGGTAATCAAGTTTTTCAAACAGATCAAAAGAAAATGGATATTGCCGCACTTATATCTTTAATTTCTTTAATTATTGCTTTGCTTACAGTTGGTGTTAATCACTGGCTATTTGGTATTGCTGGGTTAATTTCTGCTAGCATTCATATAATTAGAATGCGTCACTACCATACAAAGCTTACTTTTAATGATCCAATGGTATGGATACTTCATGTTGGTTACTTCTGGTTAATTATCGGATTAGTGCTAATGGGACTATCAGGATTTGGATTTTTGCTATTCTCAACTGCTTTACATGCTATCACTGTTGGCTGCATTGGCTCTATGACTTTAGGCATGATGTGTCGTGTTGCTTTGGGACATACTGGTCGAGAATTAAAAGCATCTATTCTAACCACGCTAATATTTATAACAATACAAATAACTGCTTTAATACGAATATTAGGAGTTTGGCTACTACCAGAGCAAGCTATAATTTGTATTATTAGCTCTGCATTATTATGGGCTATAAGCTATGGCCTATATTTAGTAGTGTATACACCTATACTATTTAGCTCTCGCCCCGATGGTAGACCAGCTTAACACGGCTTACATTCATAGGAAAAATCACAAAACTCCGTCAAAACATCTAGCTGAGTAATTATAATGTTCTTATTTTCGACAATCACACCATAAGGCTCTAATTTAGATAGTGCTCTAGAAAAAGTCTCTGGTTGAATATTAAGACGTGTTGCAATAACTGACTTATTATATGGCAGAGTAACGATCATACTGCCATCATTGCTATCTAAGTTACGACGACAAAAACGTAATATAAAAGCACCAATGCGCTGTGGAGCAGTTCTTGTTGTTACTTGTTCTAATTGCTGAACAAGATAATGTTGATGTGCAGAAATTGCACCAATAAAGCTTAGAGCAAACATACTGTCCGCCTCAATATTCTGTATGAAAAATGAGCGTGGAATTAAAATAAGCTTTGTGTCCTCTAATGTTTGTGCTGATACAGGATAGATATTAGGATCATTAAAAACAGCTGCCTCAGCAAAAGACTCCCCATGACCAAAGACATGAATAATAGTTTCTTCACCTTCTCTGGAAGTTCTGTATAGCTTTACCCAACCATCTACAATGATGAAAAAAGCATCTGCAGTATCACCCATAGCAAATATTTCTTGACCCTTTTTAAAACTTTTAAGCTGGCAATGATCTGCAAACTTATTTAGAAATTCAATACCTATACCACGAAATAGTATAGATTTTTGCATAACTGTAACAATATTTGAGTCCAATAGCTTACACCTTATTATTTAGTTGAGTTATAATATATAGTCATTTTTATTGATTTACATCAAGGGAAAAAAGTATTTATAATTATAATCTGTACTAGTCATTAATGACTGTAACAACTCCGAGCCTTAATAGCCTAAGTTTCGTCTTTGAGATATGGTATTTTGAGCCGGGGTCGTATACGGAAACGTTGCGGCCTCCCGAATTTGGAAAGGAGTCGAAATGATTGTTGAAAATAAATTAACGGACAATTTTGACCGTGATTTTCCTTATTTGCGTCTATCTATAACAGACGTATGTAATTTTAGTTGCTCTTATTGCCTACCTGATGGGTATAAAAAGGGCAAATGCAATGGTTTCATGAATAAAAATGAAATACTCCGAATAGTACGAGCATTTGCAGGACTTGGGACATGGAAAATCCGACTAACCGGTGGCGAGCCTACTGTTAGGCCTGACTTTATCAATATAGCTAACGATATTTCTAAAATTACGGGTATAAAAAAACTGGCATTTACTACTAATGGCTATCGCCTATACGATAATGCACAGAAATACTATGATGCTGGTTTGCGTGCAATTAATATTAGCATTGATTCCCTAAATGCGAATAAGTTCAAAATTATAACTGGTCATGATAGGCTAAATGAAGTTTTAGATGGAGTTAACGCAAGCATTAATGCTGGTTTTGAAACAGTGAAAATTAACACTGTACTATTAAAAGGCTATAATGATGATGAGCTAGATAACCTGATTGATTTTGTCGCTGATAAACCAGTATCACTTAGATTTATAGAACTTATGCGAACAGGTGATAATCAGGATTACTTTCAGAAACACCATTTATCCTCCAGCCTAGTTACAGAAAAACTACTAGGAAGAGGCTGGCACTCTATAAAGCGTGAAGATGGTGCAGGCCCTGCTGTAGAATTTAAGCACAAAGACAGTGCGGGCTCTATTGGAATAATAGCTCCTTACTCAAAAGATTTTTGTAAAGGTTGTAATCGTCTGCGTATTTCTGCTAAAGGTGCTTTACACCTATGCTTATTCGGAGAATTAGGCTACTCTTTACGTGAATACATACAAAATGATAGTCAAATAGAAGATTTGCAGAATAAAATTAGAGAATTGATGAGTTTTAAACGTAGCTCCCATTTCTTACATGATAACAACAGTGGGGCAACACCACATTTAGCATCAATAGGAGGATAAATAAGCATGAATAACAAAGAACAAATAATCAGCTTTCCATTAGAAACAGAACCTACATTTAAGATGATAAATGTTGGTCGTAAACGCCCTACTCGCCGTGTAGCAATTGCATCAGGAAGCATTTTTGTTAATCAAGAAGCTTTCGATAAAATCAAAACCAAAACTATGCCCAAAGGTGATGTTCTGGCTATGGCAGAAGTTTCTGGTATTATGGGATCAAAGAACACTCCTGATATGTTACCAATGTGCCACCCACTACCACTAGATCAAGTAACCATTCATTGTACGATGAATGAAGAAAACAATAGCATAACTGTTTACTGTCAAGCCGTTGCCTTTGCTAAAACTGGCGTTGAGATGGAGGCTCTTGCAGGGGTAAATGCTGCACTGCTAACAATTTGGGATTTAAGTAAAGGTGTGTATCCTGCTTTAAAACTTGGGGAAGTTAGCCTGCTGGTCAAGACAGGCGGTAAAAGCGGTGTTTGGATTAACCCTAACGGTATTCCAGATTGGTTAGAAGAACAAGTCTCTGCTTTAAAATGTAGCTTAACAGGTAAAAAAATTGCAGTCACAGTGATGAGCGACAGAGCCTCAAAAGGTGATTATGAGGATAAGTCTGGGCCTGTTTTAATTAAGTTTATAGAACAATCTGGTGCTGAGCTAGCCGATTACATAGTAATACCAGATGATGCAAAAACTATTGCTAACAACATCAGTAAAATTTGTAGAGAAAAAAAGCCCGACTTACTAATAGCTTCTGGTGGTACTGGCCCTGGCCCTAGAGATGTAACTCCAGATGTCTTAGAAGAAATTAGTGACCGTATGCTAGACGGTTTTGGCGATTTACTTAGAACAGAGAGCCTGCACTTTACAGATACTGCATGGCTATCTCGTATGACGGCTGGAATGGTTGGCTCAACACTAGTTATAGCCTTCCCTGGTAGCCCAAAAGCTGTACAAGAATGTTTAGATATTATTTCACCTTTTTTAGATGATGCTTTAAATAAAATAGCTAAACAAGGATTTGTTTAAAACAATAAAAAAAGGATAAAACAACAATGTCAGAATTATCAATATCTTTAAAACTATTTGGATCTTTTCGTAAGTTTGGTCAAGTATTAAACCTGCGAGTGCCTACTGGCAGTACAATCCTCACAGTTAAAGAAAAAATCAGCAAAACTATAGATGGACAAGAATCTGAACTAGTATTTGATTCTGTACTTGCAGATAATGATGCAATACTACCAGATACTCATATATTAAATGAAGATATTAAGCTTTCTATTTTACCTCCTGTATGTGGTGGCTGATATGAATAACTTAATTTTAACAGAGGTCTTAGACACCGCTTTAGACATTCAAAAAGCCTATGATTTTGTTGCCAACTCGGCAAATGGTGCGGTTAATAGTTTTGTTGGTATTGTTAGAAACAATCATGAAGGAAAATCTGTTACAGGTTTAACCTATGATCTCCATACGACACTTGCAAAAAAGGCTTTTGACGATATTTGCCAGAAAGCTTTAGAATTATGGCCTGAAACAAAATACTATGTTGCTCATTATCATGGTGAATTGAGTGTTGGTGGCATTAGTATAATTATTGCGGTTAGCTCTCCACATCGAGCTGAATCATTTGAAGCTTGTCGCTATATAATTGAAGAAATAAAAACCAAAGCCCCTGTATGGAAGCAAGAACATTATATCGATCGTAAAAGTGAGTGGCTCCCTGGGCATTCACTGAATGGATAAGAAAAATGAGCCGTAGAAAAATTGCAGGCATAATCTTGGCAGGTGGTCGCTCATCTCGTATGGGAGAAAACAAAGCTCTAATAAAATTTCAAGGAAAAACACTATTAGATCATATGCTTGAAACTCTAAACTCTGCAAATATGACTGATGTTTTTATCAGTGGTACATTCGATGGTTATAACTGTATTCCTGATACTAAAAACTTCCAAGGCCCAGCTATTGCTATTAAAAATATCCTGCTAGAGCTTGTTGACTATGATGGTGTATTTTTTACACCTGTTGATATGCCGCTACTTTCTGTAGATGCAATTAATTTTCTGCTAGAAAATAAAAATGGTGCATTCTATAAATACCACCCTTTTCCCGTCTATATTCCCAATCAGCATAACATCGATAGCGATGCAAATTCCGTCAAAGCTCTATTAAATGATTTATCTATAAAACCTCAAAAAATGCCCAAAATATACCAATCTGAAATGACTAATCTAAACACGCCTGATGACTGGCAAAAGATTAAGCAAGGATAAAATATTATGAATGTTAGAATGGAACAACAATCACTACGATTCAAAATCAATGAAACTGAGCTTGAATCTCTGCTCAAAGGAAATTTAATTGAAGAAAAATTAAATATAGTCGACACAAAACTAACAATAATTATTGATCCAAACAATGATGAAAACACTATGTTACCAAGCATGTATGCAAGTACAGATAATATCTCACTACACTTAGCTATTTCGCAAGATAAGCTTTATGAATTGAAAAATATGGGTAAGAACCGTGAAGGTATAAAGACAAAATATAAAGAGCTTCAAACATCTCTTCAGCTAGATTTTAGAAAAAACAAAGAAGTATAAGACTATGCTACTGCTGTTTTTATCTTTTTTCATTACAGCTATATTATATGCCTCCGTTGGTTTCGGTGGAGGGTCAACATATAATGCTTTATTAATTCTAGCAGAAACTAACTACCTAATCCTTCCATCTATTGCCTTAATTTGTAACATTATTGTTGTATCTGGTGGAACATATAGTTTTGCAAAACAAGGGTATATGAACATTACTCGTATTGCCCCTTGGGTTATAAGCTCAGTCCCTGCTGCTTTTTTTGGAGGCTCTATAAATGTTTCTGAGACTATATTTATAGGTCTATTAGGTTTTACTTTATTAATTGCTGGCGTGCGAATGCTTTTTACTAATAAGAAAAGCTATTTACTGGAAAATATAAAAATACCCACATTGCTAAGTACTTATATTTTACCAGTTATACTTGGTGCTATTTTAGGGCTGTTAGCTGGAATTGTTGGAATTGGTGGTGGCATATTTCTAGCCCCCCTACTCTATTTTTTAGGTTGGGGGAAAGCTAAAGAAATTGCAGCTACATGCTCAGTTTTTATCTTATTTAACTCAATTGCTGGTCTAGCAGGACAAAGTATAAAATTAAATGATGCAAACATACTAATTCAAATTACTGAATATTGGAGGCTATTTATCGCAGTATTGATTGGTGGACAAATAGGATCATGGCTAGGATCTAAGAAATTAAACCCAAAAACAATTAGTAATCTAACAGCTACTCTAATCTTATATGTTGCAATTAAATTAATTGTAAAGTGGTCAAGTATTAGTTTCTAACCAAGCTTCATAGCCTCCTGACATACTAATAACATTGATATAACCATTTGCCTTTAATATTTCCGCTGCCTTAATACTACGCAATCCTTTTTGACAATAAAGTATAATGTCCTGATTAGTCGGCAAATCTGGAATTTTTCCTTCTATCAACGATGAAAGCTCTATATGCACAGCACTATCAATATGACCATTATTCCATTCTTCTGGCCTCCTGACATCAACTAATAAAGCCTCCTTGTTTTCTATTGCTTGCTCTGGAGTAACCTCTGCAACAAAACCACACACAGGCGATGTATATTCTATAACAATCTCATCTTTCTGTTTTGAGCAAGATGGACAACTATTATTTTTAGAAAGCTTAAATATGTTTGTCTCCATATTATGAGTATCAATAGTCCATAGTTTTCCAACAAGCGGTTCAAAACTGCTATGACCTACAATAATCTGTATTACTTGCAATGCCTGTTGAGAGCCTACAATACCTGCAACAGCACCAATAATTCCTGCCTCTGCACAATTGGGAACATATGCTTTGGGAGGCTCTGGAAATAAGCACCTATAACATGGCTCATTTTCAACACCAAAAACGGAGACTTGCCCATCAAACCCTAGAATAGAACCATAAACAAGTGGCTTCCCACATTTAACAGCCACATCATTTATTAAAAACTTTGCGGCAAAATTATCTGTACCATCAATTATAATATCATATTCAGAAAATAGTTTTTCAGCATTATCATCTGTTAACTCAAATGTATAAGCATTAATAGTCACATCTAGATTTAATTTAGATAGATGATCTTTAGCTACAAGTGCCTTATTTTGTCCTATTTGCTCTGTTGTGAATAATATTTGTCTTTGCAAGTTTGTTTCACTAACTACATCAAAGTCAACAATCCCAATAGAACCAATGCCAGCAGCAACCAAATACAATAAAGCAGGACAACCAAGTCCCCCTGCTCCAATACACAAAACCCTAGCATTATGTAGTTTGTATTGCCCGTCTATGCCAATTTCATCTAGCACTGACTGACGACTATATTTATTGCTAGTAAAATTCATAAAAAGCTATTCATCATTAAGGTTAAGACTAGCGTTGCGTCTATGATAACGATCACAGGCCTGTTCTAACGCTATTATAAGAGTTCCACCCTCAGCTGTTTTTTTACCCCGTAACTTTTTTGTTGCGATAGCACGAATAGTTATTTGGTATGCAGAAATTATTTCTAGAATATCACTATCTACTTTTTTTACTTGTGGTAAAAAATTAAGAATAAGAGTGCTAACTTCCGTAACCAATGGATAGTTAAACATACTACCTTGGGATTTCAATTGAGTAATGCAATAAGATAAATCTTTTATAACTTCTTTTTGACTACGTTTTTTGTCTTTTAAAATACCAGCTATATTTCTCATGCTCTTATTCATTATAGGCAAAAAACTTTGATCATTGCTCTGCATAGCCTTATCGGCACTTTCTATAACATTTTTAGCTAAGCCACCATCACCAACCTTACCTTTAAGTTTATTAGGTGGCGTTATTTCTTCTACTTTTTTATTCATTCCTTATTCTCCATAGGAGACATCACAATATCTATAGCTCGTCTCTCTTCTCCCTTATATAGAATATCGTGCCTGCGACGATCAGGGCCAAAAAAGTTTGGCGTTTTTACAAATTTTCTTGGTTGCTCAATTATATGCTCTATTTTTTTATACAATGTTTCCGCTGTATATGGTTTTGCTATAAATTCAGTAGCTCCATTATCTCTTGCTAGACTAATATTTCTTTTAATACTATAGCCTGTCATCATGATTATTGGTACAAATTGGTTTGGACTTCTTTTATCTTTCCTAATATGTTGAATTAACTTTAAGCCACTAGAATCACTATTTGCACCTAAATCGCCTTCAAGCCAATCAAGTATTACTAAATCAGGGTTATAATTACAAAACTTACGAAAACCACTATTAATGCTATTTGCAGATATAATATTAGTCACGCCAAATGTTTGCAATACCGCACGAGTAAGCTCAAACATCTCTTGAGCTTCTTCAACAATCATAACTGTTATTGTATCTAGTTTATACGACATCTATGCCTATCTAAAATTGTTTTTATTACCACCTATAGTATTCTATCATCTATTTTATTAATAATACATTTTTTTTGCTATTTTATAAGCTTTTCTGTTAGAATATAATACGATCTTAATAAACAATGATAAAGGATATTTATAAAATGTCAGAACAGACATCTATTGCTTCCAATAGCACGCAAAACTCAGAAAAATATAGTGCAGATTCGATTAAGGTATTAAAAGGCCTTGACGCTGTACGTAAACGCCCTGGCATGTATATTGGTGATACTGATGATGGCTCTGGTCTACACCATATGATTTATGAAGCTGTTGATAATGCTATTGATGAAACACTTGCAGGACACTGTGATAGGGTTGATGTTGAGCTAAATGCTGATGGCTCTGCAACTATCAGAGATAATGGTCGTGGAATACCTGTAGATATGCATAAAGAAGAAGGTGTTTCTGCGGCTGAGGTAATCATGACACAATTGCATGCTGGTGGTAAGTTTGACCAGAACTCTTATAAAGTCTCTGGTGGTTTACATGGAGTTGGAGTTTCTGTGGTTAACGCACTGTCAGAATGGCTGGAACTTCGTATATGGCGAGACGGTAAAGAGTGGTTTATTCGTTTCAAACATGGTGATGCTGAGGCTCCTTTAGTTGCTGTTGGTGATGCTAATGGTAAAAAAGGTACAGAACTTAGGTTTATGCCTGCCAAAGAAACATTCACAATGACAGAATTCAATTTTAAAACACTTGAAAAACGCTTGCGTGAGCTTGCTTTCTTAAACTCTGGTGTATTTATTGTACTAACTGACAATACAGGCGATAAAAAGAACGAGCTTGAACTACACTACGAAGGCGGACTCGCTGCTTTCGTTCAATATATTGACCGTTCAAAAAATGCCATACACCCCTCTCCTATCTCTTTTGTTAGTGAAAACAATGATATGACAGTTGAAGTTGCGATGGAGTGGACAGATGCATACCATGAAAATGTACTATGTTTTACTAACAATATTCCACAGCGTGATGGTGGAACTCACCTAGCTGGTTTTAGAGGTGCATTAACCCGAACTATCAATAGCTACGCTCAAGAAAAGGGACTGTTAAAAAAAGAAAAAGTTCAGCTTTCTGGCGATGATATGCGTGAAGGGCTAAGCTGCATCTTATCAGTTAAAGTTCCAGACCCTAAATTTTCCAGTCAAACAAAAGACAAACTTGTCTCTAGTGAAGTAAGGCCAGTTGTTGAAAGCATTGTCGGAGAATACTTAAAAAATTGGTTTGAAGAAAACCCAACTGATGCAAAGAAAATTATTGGTAAAACAATTGAAGCTGCGGCTGCACGTGAAGCGGCTAGAAAAGCTAGAGATTTAACTCGTCGTAAAGGAGTGATGGATATATCATCTCTACCTGGTAAACTTGCGGACTGCCAAGAAAAAGACCCTGCTTTATCTGAAATATTCATTGTTGAGGGTGATTCTGCTGGTGGTTCTGCTAAACAGGCTCGCCATAGAAAGAATCAAGCTATCTTGCCCTTGCGTGGAAAAATCTTAAATGTTGAGAGAGCAAGATTCGATAAAATGCTATCAAGTCAAGAAATTGGAACTCTAATAACAGCGTTAGGCGCTGGGATAGGTGTTGAAGATTTCAACATTGAAAAACTTCGCTATCACAAAATAATTATAATGACCGATGCTGATGTTGATGGTTCTCACATTAGGACTCTTTTATTAACATTCTTTTATAGACAGATGCCTGAAATCATTGAACGTGGTTATTTGTATATAGCCCAACCACCTCTATATAAAGTCAAACGTGGCAAAAAAAATGAACAATATCTAAAAGATGATAGAGAATTAGAAGATTTTTTAATCAATAGCATGGTAGATAACATGCGATTTAAAACACATGATAACTCAGTTACAGCTGGAGAAGACCTAAAAAATATAATACAAATTGCTGGTAAAGCACAAAACCACGTTAAAACATTATCTGACCTTATAGACTGTGATTACCGTATAGTCGAGCAATTAGCTATTATGGGGGGAATCAATATTGAGAATCACTCCAAGCAATTAATAAATGACATTGCCACACGTCTTGATAATATTTTCCCTGCTAATGAACGTGGCTGGAAAAGTGATATACTAGAAAGTGGAACCTTGGTTTTCCATCGTATGTTACAAGGTGTAGAAACACGCATATCAATAACTCATGATCACCTATCATGCGGAACAGCCCAAAAATTATTAGGTTTTGAGGAAACATTAACAGAGTATTTTGCTGGAACAGGTGTAATGGTGCATGAAGGTGATGCAGATATTAAAATTCATGGGCCAAGTGATTTATACAGCTCTGTAATTATTGGTGGACGTAAAGGCCTAACTATTCAACGATATAAAGGTCTTGGTGAAATGAATCCCGATCAACTATGGGAGACTACACTAGACCCCGAAGTTAGAAGCTTATTAAGAGTTGAAGTTGAACATGAAGAAACCGCCGATAATATTTTCTCAACATTAATGGGCGATGTTGTTGAGCCTCGCCGTGACTTCATTCAAGATAATGCTTTATCTGCATCAAATATTGACACTTAACCCAAGGCGACAACCCAAGATTAAAACACTGCCTATAAAATTTTCAGTATAGTTTGTTTTTTCAGTCTAGCTTTTACATGGTTAGCTTCAGGTAGGTTGTAATTTATATAATTTTATGTTTTCATTTATAGTGGAAACTGTTTAGACTATAATTCAGTAAAAAATATATATCTTTTTTTTACTTTTCTTTAAACTTTTCTATGCAAGAATAAAAAGTGAGTTAATAATGCTTTTTATGAAATTAAACTTTAGGAGGCTCTGATAAAATATGTCTGTTGATAAAGCAATGAATATCTTAATCGTAGATGACTACAAAACAATGCTACGCATTATTGGAAATCTATTAAAACAACTTGGTTTTAACAATATCGATGAAGCAACCGATGGTGGTGCTGCACTCGATAAAATAAACAGTAAAGAATATGGCTTAGTAATTTCTGATTGGAATATGGAACCTATGACTGGTATTGAACTACTGCGTACAATACGAGGCAATGACAATAATGTCCCATTTATTATGGTGACTGCGGAAAATAAAACAGAAAATGTTTTAGCTGCAAGGCAAGCTGGTGTAAATAATTATATTGTTAAACCATTTAATGCAGATACTTTAAAGCAAAAAATCACTGCCGTTTTAGGTGAATTTTAAATTATATCCAAACAACATAGAAAAGGTAGAATATTGTGTCTCAAGAAATTATAAAAAAACAAGAGCATGGCCCATTTAGTAGAGATGAAGTTATAGAAATTATTAATTCAATTATGAATATGATGAGAAAGAATGAAAACTCTACTGCTGCCTATAGTGAACTACAAAATCTTGTTGGCTATATTAAAGAAGCAAAAATGGAAATATCTTCAGTTGGTACAGAAGATATAAATGACAAGCACATACCAGATGCAACAGGTGAATTAGATGCTGTTGTTACAGCAACAGAGGAAGCTACTGATGCTATCATGGACGCCTGCGATGCCATCATGGAAACTTCCAGTAGTATTGATGCTGGAGCCCAAACTAAAATAATGGATGAAACTACTAAAATATATGAAGCATGTAGTTTCCAAGACATAACGGGACAAAGAATTGGAAAAGTAGTTAAAACTCTTAAAGATATAGAAGAAAAGGTAGAGCATATTCTCGAAACCTTCTCTCAAAACATTGCTGTGGACTCTAAGGATACCAACACATCTCAAGCTACAAATGCTACTCCTACGGATGAGGCTCTACTGAATGGCCCTCAAATGCCTGGGCAAGGTGTATCTCAAGACGAAATTGATGCTCTATTAGCTAGTTTCGATTAAAACTATCTTTATTAAAATACTTCGTACCAAGTTTCTTGCAAAATACGATCTAGCTCTTCAGTTGAGATATTTACTCCCAACTCTTTTAAAGAAGTCACACCATGATCAGAGATACCGCAAGGGACAATACCATTGTAATGCTCTAAATTTGGATTAAGATTCAGCGATATACCGTGAAATGTTACCCATTTTTTAACTCGAACGCCAATAGCTGCAATTTTAGCTTCAGTGCCTTTAGGCTTACCGTAGCGCTCCATATTCACCCATATTCCGACACGACCTTCTCGTCTTTCACCTAGTACTTCTAGTTTGAATAATGTGCGTATTATCCAGTCTTCAAGTTCAAAAACGA
The DNA here is from genome assembly GCA_021775895.1 of Alphaproteobacteria bacterium. Classification (GTDB taxonomy): domain Bacteria; phylum Pseudomonadota; class Alphaproteobacteria; order Micavibrionales; family CSBR16-224; genus JAJFGX01. The sequence continues at coordinate 23,136 of JAJFGX010000010.1, forward strand.
ATCTCCTTAAATCTGGCTTACGTTTTTGCAAGTCGAGCATAACATAGGCTATACGTTGCCCTGGTCCATGATAAGTAAACTGCCCGCCTCTACCAGTATGGTGGACTGGAAACATAGGGTTCAAGAGATCTTTTTGCTCAGCACTAGTACCTGCTGTATAAACTGGAGGGTGTTCAAGCAACCATACCATTTCACTATGACCACGTTCACGAATAGTCCGTGTACGGGCTTCCATAAAGGCCAAAGCCCTATCATATGCAACAGGGGATTTCTCAATTTGCCATTGAATATCACCAGTTGCACCTTCGGGTGAGACAAAGACTTCTACATCATTAGTAAGCATGCTTTCGTTCCTCCTTTTATCATTTAGTGTGTCTATACATTACATTATTTTTATTGAAAAATCAAGTTTTTTATAAAACTGCAAAAAACTGCTGAATTTGAGTTATTTTAGTTGGTTTTTCTATGAGCCTTGATTAGTATGTTTTTAAATATAAGTACATAGGTTATAAATGTCTCAAAATTTTGAAATAATGGTAGCTACACGTTATTTTCGTTCACGCAAACAAGAACGTATAATTTCCGCAACTGCAATTTACTCTTTGATAAATATAATGATTGGTGTTGCTGCACTAATCGTTGTTATGTCTGTTATGAACGGCTTTCGTGAAGACTTGGTTGGCAGAATCCTTGGCTTAAATGGTCACGCAATGGTCTATGATGCCCAAAGTGATAATTTGCGTGGCTACAACCCATTAAAAAAACAATTAGAAACAACTATTAAAGGTGTAACAGATGTTATTCCTGTGGTTGAAGGGCAAGCTTTAGTGACAGTATCTAATGGCAGTGCCTCTGCTGGAGTAATTATCCGTGGACTTTCAGAAGGTGATTTCAAAAAAAGATCAATTTTATCTGATGGTGTATATATACAAAATGCTGATGGTGGCTTTACTGGAAACCAAGTGGCTATAGGCAAGGTTATGGCAGAGCGTTTTAATTTACTACTTGGTAGCGAAATTACACTAATTGCTCCAAAAGGAAAAGCGACACCCTTTGGTACTATTCCACGCTCTAAACGTTATACAGTAGGAAGCATTTTTGATGTTGGCATGTATGAATATAATAGCTCTTTTGTTTATATGTCACTGGCTTCAGCCCAAAAATTTTATGGTATGAAAGATGGAATAACAGCCTTAGAAATTATGACTGAAGACCCAACAAAAATTGAAACTGTACGAAATAGTATAGCCCAGCTTGTACCTAGATATGGGGCTGCTGTTTTAGACTGGCGAGACAATAACTCAAGCTTTTACAATGCTTTAGATGTTGAAAAAAATGTAATGCGCATTATCCTAACTTTAATTATTTTAGTTGCCGCCGTTAGTATTTTATCAAGTCTTGTGATGTTAGTTAATGAAAAAGGACGTGATATTGCAATATTGCGTACTATGGGTGCAACCAGAGGCATGATTATTCGTATTTTCCTTTATACAGGTTCAACAATTGGAGTTTTAGGTACATTATTTGGTACTGCTTTGGGGATTTTAATTGCTAAAAATATTGAAACTATTCGTCAATGGCTTGAGGGCTTAACTGGTACAGAGTTATTTGCCGATGAGATATATTTTCTATCGCAACTACCTTCAAAAATAGAAACAAATGAAACTTTATCAATCATATTCTGGGCTTTGCTATTTTCTTTTCTGGCAACGATTAAACCAGCTTGGAAAGCTGCAAAATTAGACCCTGTGGAGGCATTAAGAAATGAGTAAAAGCGTTTTATCTATGCATCATGTTTCTCGTAGCTTTATCCAAGGTGGACGTAGCCTTGAAATTTTAAAAAATGCAGACTTAGAAATTAAGGCTGGCGAATGTGTAGGTCTTGTTGCACCTAGTGGAGCAGGAAAATCTACTCTGTTACAGATTGCTGGCTTACTTGATCCTCCGAATAGTGGTGATATCACTATAGATGGACAACAAGTTATAAGCTCTCATGACGATGTTAGAACTAAGCTACGACGTGAGAAAATAGGTTTTGTATATCAATTTCATCATTTATTATCAGATTTTACAGCTCAAGAAAATTTAGTGCTTCCGCAACTAATAGCAGGAATATCTAAATCAGTTGCAAAAACACGTGCATCAGAATTGCTTAAAATGGTTAAGCTAGATGATAGAATGACTCATTACCCATCACAATTATCTGGCGGAGAACAGCAACGAGTAGCGATAGCTCGTGCATTAGTAAATAACCCAACACTGTTGATAGCCGACGAGCCAACAGGAAACCTTGACCCTAAAACAGCAGATGATATTTTTAAATTACTGCTAAAAATGGTAAAAGAGCTAAAACTAGCAGCACTAATTGCAACACATAATATGGTTCTAGCTGAAAAAATGGATAGAGTTTTAATGGTTAAATCTGGAAAAATTCTAAGCTACGATGATAATAATTCTACTTAAAATCAATAACGCTTCCAGTACATAGATGAATATTCTCTAGCCAGCTTATATGCAGCTTGAAGTGCTTGACTATCTAACTCTTCCTTTATAGTTTTTATTGCATCTTCAGCTTCCCTTACTTTTTGTAATGAAGCTACATTAAGCCATGCATAAGCTTCCACATAATCTCTAGGAACGCCCCCGCCACCATTATAATACATTAAACCAAGTGCATATTGTGCCTTTGCATGCTTAGATTCAGCCGCCGCTCTCAGCCATCTGAACGCCTCTTTATCTTCCTGAGCAATACCTATACCCTCTATATACATTTGACCAATTTTATATTGTGCTTTTGTATGCCCCTGTTCAGCTGCAAGCTTATACCACTTTGCTGCATCTTCTTCACTTTTCACAACACCTTCACCACTGTCATACATTTGAGCTATATTGTATTGTGCTTTTACATTCCCTTGCTCTCCAGCTTTCTCCCACCATATCGCGGCATCTTTACTGCTAGCCTCTACACCGATACCATTGCCATACATAACACCCAAAGCATACTGAGCTTTCATGTTTCCTTGTTTTGCAGCCAGTCTCCACCAGCTAATAGCTTCCTCATAATTACGCAATAGTTTTGTATCTTCGTAATAAATTCTGCCCAATTCAAATTGTGCTAGGTCATCACCAGCTTCAGCTGCTTCTCTTACAGCATTTAGTCTTTTAGCCCTTTTATCATTTGCGTGCACATTTGCATGCAAATTAGATACAAAGAAAAAGCTAAAAAGGGTTACGATAATAAGTGTTTTTTTCATTTGAGAACTTCCATTAAGATAAACAAGCATCTTATAATGCCATATATAATAATTGTTTGTAAATATGGTGATCTAAATTTATTTTACTATTTTTTAATAAGGATTTGCCCCAGAGCTTCTATTTTTTGCCATATTCTCTAGACGTTTACGATTTTTAGATACAGCAGTATCTAATGCGATTGGTAGAGCTGGATAGACTAACAACCCAAGCAATACAGTGGCAAACCAATCAGTAGCCTTAGCTGAATCAGTGTTTAAATCAACTGGCTCATCATTTAATGTACAAGCGTTAATATCTAAAGACGTTGCATGTAAAGCTTGGCACTCACGTAAGAGGTTAGAATTTGTAGAGTATTCATACCCAAGCTCTTTTAATGTTATAATTTCAGATTCAAAGTTACCAATAATATCCCCTGCATCATCTTCTGCCAAATTAGGGTCACGCTGAATATTATCTGCAAATGCTTTTACCAAAGTTAAAAATTCATCTTGTTGCTCTGAGTTAATCTCTTTTTCTGCAACTGTTAATTCTGATTCAGCTACTGGATTACCATTAATATATTGGCTTATATAAGACTGACTGCTGTTATCATTAATGTTGTTTTGATTTAACTCTATTAAACTCGCTTTTTCTTCTATTAGCTGCTCTAACACTCTCTCATAATCATCTGCAATTTTATCTGCATTTTCACTTCCTGGCTGACCAACATTTCCAGACATTACACCAATACCTATTAAAGCACTCATAGCTGTTACTAAAAATGTATTAATTCCAAGATCAAACTCATTTACAGTTTTTTTACTATCATCTGGTAGATAGCTAAGAGCTGCCTTTGCAAATCTTTGACGTATGTTCATATTTATTTACTCCATATTTATAGCGATTCTATTTATTTTCAACATAGATAAAAGTCAAGCCGATGTCAACACAATATTGAAAATATTGCTTTTCAAACCCTCAATAATGACTTAAATAGTGGAGAATTTATTTATTCGAGGGAAACCATTCGGGGGTAAACGCCCTGATTGAGCCCTTTTTCCAAGCCATGGAGTTAAATCATTCTCAACTCTAGTCCCTGCCCCTGTTGTCCAGCCTAAGCCATCTTCTAATTTAAAGGCTTTCACATCGGAAAGACCACCATCTTTATAGCGTTGCAAAATAACACCCTTACCACGTCCCATTTCAGGTATATCATCTAAAGGGAAAACTAACAATTTACGATTTTGTCCAATAACAGCCACATAATCCATTCCGTCTTCTATTGGAGTACAAAGCTTTGCTTCAACCGAGCCTTTAACATTCAATACTTGTCTACCGTTTTTAGTTTGGGCAACAACATCTTTCTCAAAAACAACAAAGCCTCTACCGTCATCAGAAGCGACTAACAATTTTCGTTCTTCATCGTATTTTTCAATAGAAATTATATCAGCATCATTTGGCAAATCTATCATTAAGCGAATAGGATCACCGTAACCACGACCAGCTGGTAAGCTCCCTGCTTGCAAAGTATAAAAACGTCCATTAGTTGCAAATAAAATCAATTTATCTGTAGTCTCTGCATGAAAGACAAAACGCCCACAATCACCATCTTTATATTTTAATTCTGAAGTTTTAGAAGTATCAACATGACCTTTCATTGCCCTAACCCAACCTTTTTCAGAGCAAATAACAGTC
>JAJFGX010000091.1 GCA_021775895.1 Alphaproteobacteria bacterium
ACAGTGCTTTATATACATAGACAATCCTAACATTTTTAAATGTTAGGTGTCAGCCCCTTTATTTTTATTTTTGTATTGGTGTTTAGTGCCATAATGAATAATACGCCTTTAGTTATTATCGCTATACCAGTTATACAAGCACTTGCATCTCAAGTTAAAATATCATCTTCAAAAATTATGATGCCTTTAAGCTATATCGCTATTCTTGGCGGCATGACAACGTTGGTTGGATCATCAACAAACATGCTAGTATCAACGACTATGGAAGACTTAGGCTATCAAACTTTTTCATTCTTTCAGTTCACTATACCGGGAGCTATGTTAGCATCAGTCGGTGCTTTTTATGTACTGGTTATACTGCCATATATGTTACCAAAGCGGCACTCTATGTCCGAAGATTTACAAGGTGATGATGTAAAAAAGTTCACAGCCGAAATTACAATATCAGAGGGAAGTAAATTTATTGGGCAATCCTGCACAGATGGACTACTACCCAACTGGTCAGATATAGAGCTACGTATTGTGCATAGAGACCATGACTTAATAGTGCCACCGTTCGATGATTATACAATTGAATCTGGTGATATACTTATAGTCATTGCATCTAGTAAGACACTTATGGATATGCTAGCGACACAACCAGGTTATTTACTTAGCAAGAAAGCCAACAATGAGGAAGAAAGTTCTGTATCTAATGCTCTGCATAACAATAGTGTAATTGAAGAAGAGACAAATGATAATGAAATTAAGGAAGATGAAGAATTAAGTAATGAAAACTATACTCATACATTGTCTGAATTAATGATTAAGCCTAATTCACGCTTACTTAACCACTCTATAGATGAAATAGATTTTGAAGATAATTTTAATTGCGTGGTTCTAGGAGTGCAGCGCCATGCACGAGTAATAAGACGTAGACTAGGGCAAATGCGGCTACAATCAGGTGATGTGTTATTAGTTGTGGCAGATAATGAGGCAATTAAAAAACTGCGTAATGATACACAAGATTTAATCGTTTTATCTGGCTCTAGGCAAGATATACCAGTTGGACATAAGGCACGCCATGCTGGCTTAATATTTTTAGCTACAGTTAGCTCTGCGGCTTTTGGTATTCTACCAATTTCTGTTGCTGCCATTACTGGTGCTGTCGCTATGGTTTTATCGGGATGTTTAAACATTGAGCAAACTATGCGTGCCTTTGATAGAAAAATATTCTTTCTTGTTGGTGCAAGTTTGGCATTAGGAACTACCCTACAAACAACTGGTGGAGCAACATTTCTAGCTAACATGCTACTAAGCTTACCCATTGCACAAGAGCCATTTTATGCAGCTACTCTATTATTTATTATTGTTGCGATTGCAACTAACTTATTAAGCAATAATGCCTGTGCTGTATTATTCACACCTGTTGCAATTAATTTGGCTCTTGAACTGGGGCAGGATCCATTTGTTTTTGCCATGACTATTATTTTTGCGGCTAACTGTTCATTTGCATCACCAATAGGCTATCAAACAAACTTACTGGTTATGGGGCCTGGGCATTACCAATTCAGTGACTTTATCAAGGCAGGTATTCCTTTGATTTTAATTCTGTGGGCTACTTATTGCTTAATTGCTAAGTATTATTTTGGTCTTTGAAGAAGTTATTTTATGTGTTAAAAAGTAATTAGTTTATTTTTTGAGGTTTTAATGTCTTTGTTAGGTTATGATTCTAATCACCGTTATCGCCGTAGGGCAGCAGAGCGTCGTCGTAAATTTATGACCTTGATGTTTGTAATATTTATGATTTTTATTGCCGGTTATTGGCTAGGTGGTGAGGTAGTGCGTGGCAGTGAATTAGCTTTTAAACAAAAAGCTATGAATCTACAAAATACGAATAATTCACTAGAAACTAAGTTAGCCGATCTCAGAGCAAGTGTACAAGAAACTCAATTGCGACATCAACAATTGGAAGAAAGATATCAACGAGAAGTACCTACAGGTGATCTACTAGAATTAACAAATTTAGCTGCCGCTCAATTAAAAGATAACATAAAAAAAGACCGTTTATCTTTTGTAATTACATCTGCTCGCCCGCCACGTAATTGCACTCCGCCATCAACTAAACGTTTTATAGTAAAAACACCTGTTTACAGAGGACCAGACAGCGCTGTTTCTTTTGCAAAAGGTGCAATAACAGTAACTGGTCAAGGCTTTTCAGCTATCAATCAAGCTGGCAAAGAAGAAGCTTGGTTTGATCAAGGCAAGCCCGTCAAAATAAAATTCATACAGCTTGGAGGTAAAGATATTGTAAAAGAACAATTATTACCTATCCATTACTCTATGATAACAAATGACCGTGAATATAGGTTTACAGTGGCAAAAGGCAAACGTTCCTTTGTTACCGTAACCTCTGATAATTGCGACTACCCTTAAATTTTGTTCCAGACTATATTGCCAGCAAACATAGCTTCAATTGATTGGCTATTAATTGCTTTAGATTGAGTTTTAATGTAACTAGTTAAAGCCTCAATAATATCATCAGAAACCTCAATATTATTATATATATTTTTCTTTATTGTTTTTGACATATCATTATCAATCAAACCCTCTTCATAGGCAAAAACCCGACCATAAAAGGCTTGAGCCATACGTTTAATATGTTTAGGTACACCTAAATCCCCTACTCCACGCTCCCTTAAAGAACGATCCATATCCATGAACATCACATCAAATAACTTTTGGGCAAATGCTTCCGCCTCTTCATTGTTTTTATTTTGCAGGGTCTGTAACACAAAAAACATATGCAGTATTATCATTTCAAATCTACCGTCAACCGTATCAGGCACTTGCCAATCACTATAAAATACAGGCTGCCTTGCTTGATCTACAATTTTTATATAAAGATTATGAACGTCTAGAGAAGAGTATGATTTATTTTTATTAGCTTTTAGCAACATTCTTAATTTCCTTTACTTTTATACTGATTTTATGCTATGGATATAAGCTATATAGTAATATACACGTAAAACCAAGAAAAATACGTTAAAACATCTTAGATTGGTTATTTTATAATGAATAATATTTTAAAAAAAATCTTTGTTTTTATAGGGTTATTGATGCTTTCTGCATGCTCACCTTTAAAAACTACGCACGGAAATTTAATTTCAGATACTAGATTTGCTCAAGTGCAGACAGAGCAAACCACAAGATATGAATTACGACAAATGTGGGGCCCACCATCAGCAGTAGCCCCGTTTTCTGGCGGTGATCGTTGGTACTATATAGGTCAAAAAACAGAAACTATGGGAGTTTTTAAACAAGAAACTGTAGAGCAAAAAATCATACAGGTTGACTTTGATAAAGGTGGTACAGTTATGCGTGTAGAAAAATTAGATGCTAGTGCTATGACGGAAGTTGAACCATCAAAAAGAAAAACCTCTACAGCGGGTAAGGACTTTACAATATTGCAACAATTTATCGGCAATCTTGGACGATTTAACACTTCACAAGTTGGTGCGGAACAATAATCTATTAAATATTTAACTTTTTAAAAGGAAAAAACAATTATGACTGATAATTTTATTTTTAATCCAGATTCCAACGCTTTAAATCGTCTTGATTATCGGCCATCTGATTATTTAATTGATAAAACAGATCTACATTTTGACCTGCATGAAACAGAAACAAAAGTTAAATCTAAACTATCCATATATCGTAATCCAGCACAACCAAATGGCGGAGCTTTAATCCTTGATGGGGTTGGCTTAAAGCTTTCTTCCGTAAAAGTTAATGGTCAAGAACTTGATCGTGCTGATTTTGAAGTTACAGATAAAAACTTAATTATTAAACGTCCACCAGAGCAAGCATTCACACTTGAAATTGAAAATGAAATCAGCCCAAAGACAAACACTTTGCTGGAAGGTCTATATATTCCTGAAGGTGACGATATGTACTGTACCCAATGTGAAGCTCAAGGCTTCCGCCGCATTACTTATTTCCTTGATCGTCCAGATGTAACGTCTAAATTTAGCGTAACCATTGAAGCGGATAAAGAAAAATGCCCGACTATGCTGTCAAATGGTAATGGAAACTTTACTGAAACTGAAGATTTGGGTAATGGAAGACATAGAATTAGTTGGGACGACCCACATTACAAACCATCATATTTATTCGCTATAGTATCTGGTGATTTGCCGTATATTGAAGATAAATTCACTACAATGTCAGGTAACGATGTTGATTTACGTATTTTTGTGCCAGAAGGGTATGAAAAACAAGTTGAATGGGCAATGGAATCTATTAAACGCTCAATGAAATGGGACGAAGAAACATATGGTCGTGAATATGATTTAGATTGTTTTCATGTGGTTGCAACTCCTAGCTTTAATATGGGCGCAATGGAAAATAAAGGGCTTAATATATTTAATATCAGCTTACTTGCTGGTGATAAAGACACCGCAACTGATGCCCGCTTAATTAGAATTGAAAAAGTTGTTGGACATGAATACTTCCACAATTGGTCTGGTAATAGAGTGACTGTACGTGACTGGTTCGAACTAACACTAAAAGAAGGCTTAACTGTCTTGCGTGACCGTCAATTTACTGGTGACATGCATTCTCAAGCATTAAATGATATTGAAGAGGCTACATTTATGA
>JAJFGX010000092.1 GCA_021775895.1 Alphaproteobacteria bacterium
AAAATTTAATGGAGTACCAAAAAACAATTTTAATTTATTCTTGAAAGAGTGTGAATGGAGGTTTAATATGGGTTCACCAAAAGAGTTGGTTGAAGACTTGAAAAAGTTACTAAAAGAACTTTATTAGGTGTCAGCCCCAAATAATGGAAGAAAATAAAATTATAGATAGAATGAAAGAAGACTTAGAAGTTATATTTAATGAATTATCAGAAGATTTGAGTAAAAAAAATCTTAATGCAAATGGTCTTAAAATTATATCAGGAACAATTGATTCTTACGTAAATCTAAGAAGGTTTGAGGAAGAAATGAAAGACCGTGAGAGCAAGAAACGCAATACTTCCACTCGTTCTATTCCTATAAATAAATAAGGATAATTACAATGCCAAAGAATTCAAAACCTACAGTACAAGAAACTTTTAAGTCTATTGTATCTGCTGATAATATGAATTCTCTAAATGAAGCCATTAAAACTGTTGATGCTCATACAAAAAAAGAACAAACGGAAATTATAAATGCTGTTGAGAAAAAAGTGTTGCATGATTTTCGTGGTAGCGAACATGTTGATGCTAAAATTATAGGCTTTGCTGAGGGGGTGTTTTCTTTAGGTTGTAAAATTGTTGGTGATGATGTTATCGACAGCATTATGAACCATAATAATTTTGAATTCCATTCTATTTTGGCAAAAGCTGACTTAGTTTTTCAAGCTAAAGGTGGCGATACTGCTCCTGAATTACGAGAGCTTATAAAAGCAGTGACAAAGCTTTCAGATGACGACTATAATAGTGCTACAAGCTTAACTCGTACCTTTCTTAAGGTTTCTAAAGAGCAAGCAACACTCGCCGCTCACGCTAAAAGAGCAAATCCATTCCGTGGACGAAACAAACCAAGAAAGCCTAGGTAATGAAAAACTCAGAAGGTAAAAAGTTCCGTGATGCAATTACAGCAGAACGACCACTACATGTTATAGGTGTTGCAGACGGTAGTGATGCTCTAGCAGCAGAAAAGGCTGGGTTTAAAGCCATATACCTTTCTGGAAGTCAGATGGCAGCTTCACGTGGCTGGGCAGATATTGGTAAATTAGAATTAAAACATGTGGTTGAGGCCGTTGAAAGAATTAAAGATAGTGGAGTAAAGCTCCCTCTTTTAGTTGATATAGATACTGGATTTAATGATATTTCAGAGACAATAAGTGCATTAGAAACAATTGGTGTTGCCGCAGTTCATATTGAAGATCAGGAAGATTTAAAAATGTGTGGTCACCTTGATGGTAAACACGTAATATCAAAAGAAGATGCTACAAAACGTATAGAGAATGCTGTTGCAGCAAAAAAAGATTCTGATTTTGTTATAATGGCAAGAACTGATGCTCTAGCAGTAGAGACAATGCAACTTACTCTGGAACGTATAGAATCTTACTGCAAAGCTGGGGCAGATATGATTTTTGCTGAAGCCTTTCCAGATAATGCTACTTATGCACAAGTAAAATTAGCTACAGGGGGAAAACCAGTTCTGGCAAACATGACGGACTTTGGAAAAGTTGACCTTTTAACACCAAGTCAACTTAAAGAGGCTTCAAATGGTGCCGTTGATATCATGCTAACACCATTATCTGTTTATAGAGCAGAGCGTCAAACAGCATCAATGTGCTATAATCAAATACGAAACCTTGGCACACAAAAAGAATTAATTGATGATGGTGTTTTGCAAAACCGTACAGACTTTAAGAACCTGATAAATTACGATGAGCAAGTAAATAATAGAGCAATTGAGATAGAGCATGGCTAAACCACAAAATAAAAAAAAGATTACTTTAGCCCTACAAGGTGGTGCTGTTTACGGAGCATTCACATGGGGAGTTCTTGATAGGATTTTGCAAGATGACCGCATTGAGGTTACAGGCATTAGCGGTGCTAGTGCAGGTGCTTTAAATGCAGTTGCCGTTGCTGATGGTATGGATAAAAATGGTAGTAAGGGTGCAATAGAATCTCTGAACTCCATGTGGGAAAGCTTAACCTATGACCAAGCTGTAAGAAGTATGCCAATTATTGGCAAAGCATCTAGCGAAGCTAGTCGTAAGCTTAGTGGTTTATTTAAAGCCCTAAGTAAACGTGATGACAAAGGTATTCTAAAAGATATACAAGCCACTGGACAAGGCGTTATGATGAGCTTACTTAGTAAATCTGGTGGTTTATTTGAAGATAATATTGCAGAAACCATTGATTTTGAAGCTTTGCGGGCAAATAAAAGTGGCATACCTGTTTTTGTTAGTGCGACAGATGTTAACGCACATAAGGCTCGTATTTTTGATCGTAGTGATGTGTCAGCATTATCTATTAAAGCCTCCTGTGCGATTCCAATTATTATTGGTGACGTTGAAATTGATGGTAGCATTTATTGGGACGGTGGCTTTACTGAAAATCCGCCAATTGCTCCTTTAAGAGAGTGTGATGCAAGTGATATTCTAATTATTCAAACTATTCCATTCCTAGAGCGTGAATCAGATATGAGCGTAGATAGCGTTGCAGATAGGTTACTTGAGTTTCGTTCTAACTCTTCTATACGAAAAGATTTAGAATATATTCAACAAGATAATGCTAGAGTTTCTAAAAATCCAAAAGCTGCAGCAGAGCTTGGAATAAAAGAAATACACACGCATTTAATAGGTATAGATAGAGAAGTAAAAAACAGCCATATGATGCGTTTTGATAGAGCTCATATGAAAGAACTTCATGATCTTGGCTTTACTGCCGCAGATAAATGGCTTAAAAATAACTTTGATAGCATAGGTCTAAAGAGTACTTTTACCCCTAATGATAATGAAACCTCTAGCACACCTAAAAAAATCAAAACTAGAAATAAAAAACTTTAGATTTTATTTACTTTTCTATGTCACAATAAAATATGGCGAGAAGAATTACTCGTGATAAAATATTAACCAATATTGCCGGGAGAGAAGCTCATGGCCCTAGTTATAGATTTAAAACCCTCTGAAAGAATTATTATTGGCGAATCGCTAATTACAAATGATAAGTCACGTACTCGTCTGCACATTGAAGGCACTTCAGCAATTTTACGTGAAAAAGATATTATGCGTGAGGAAGAAGCAAACAGCCCATGCAAAAAAATATATTTATTTGTGCAAATGATGTATTTATCTAACACACCAGAAGATTTGCATGGTGATTACTTTAAGTTAGTACATGAAATACAGAATGCGGCTCCTAGTACTGCTGTTTTCTTTATGCAGATCAACGATATGATAACAGATAATAAATATTATAATGCCTTGAGAAAAGCACACGAATTAATTGAACACGAAAAGGAGCTACTTTCTAATGTCGCATAATCCATATACTCATGCCGCTAATGTCTACGGTAACAATGCTAAAGCAGCGACAGTTGATCAAAGATCTTTAGAAGGACAAATACTAGTAAAGTCAGCACAACAGCTAGAAAACATACAGAAACGTCTTCAAGATGGTGAGGTTATTGCTTTAAACGAAATAGATGACGTGTTGAGCTATAATCGCAAACTATGGACTGTCTTTGCTAGTGAAAGCGTTAATGATGAACATTTGTTACCGCAAGAACTAAAAAATAATATAGCCTCTTTATCTATTTTTGTTTTTAAAAGAACTGTTGAGATACTGTCTGATTTGCACCCAGATAAATTCGGTGCTTTAATTGATATTAATCGCAATATAGCTTCAGGATTATTAAAGGCTCAAGAAAATGCAAATACAGAAATAGAAAGCGGAGAAGAAGCTTCTATGATTCCATCAAAGCCTAAAGAAACAGAGCTGACGGATATGCAAACATAAAACTATCGAATAATTACAGAACGTATGGGTTTTTTGTTGCTTTTGCCTTCTCTAAGCGTACCAAACGCTTCTTTCATTATCTTAGGGTTAACCTGTTGGAATCGTGTAATCGCCATACATTCTTGCCCTGTAGATACAAGAGTAGTGTAACGTGTGCGTTCTTCTTGATAAAAATTGAAAACATCTTTTATGTGCCTTTTACCTTTACTTTCTCTATAATTATATTCAACTTCATTATCATCTATTTTAAGCCAGCCTTCTTTAACGTAATTATCAATTACTTTAGCTACGCCCACCTTACCCCTAGATCTAGCCCAAGCGGCAGCATTCTTATTTTGACCTATAATATTTTTATCTGCACCATTATCTAAAAGTAATAAAGCTATATCTTTATAATCTTTACATGCTGCATGAATTAAAGAGTGGCATTGACAACTGTTTATATAGTTAGGATTAGCACCATTTGATAGCAGATATTCCGCAACATCATAATAATTGTTCATACAGGCATGATCTAATGCAGATTCATTCCCCGCTTTTATTAATGAGTTAACTGGCACACCCTCTTCAATTGCCTGCTTAACTTTATCTAAGTTGCCGTCTGCAGCGGCATTAATAAAGCTTTTAATTTGCTTTTTTCTTTCATTTGTATCCCATTCACTCCACACTTTTTTGCTCCTTATATCTTAATTAAGAGTATGGTATATATGAAAAATTAATTATTGTCAAGGGTTATTTAATACTAGATAATTTCTATTAAGAATATTCATTATTAATAGAAATTATAACGAGCGACTGCGAAGCGGGCTTTGCCCGAAGCCTACGTGGCATTTGAACGTGGTTTGTAATATTTCTATTGCAAACCACTATAATGAGGAGTTTTCTATCTTAGTGAAATACATGTTAATGCTATTAGCAATTGCTTTTGCTATTTTACGTTGGTGAGTGATTGAATTTAAAAGCTTCGCTTCCTTGTTATTGCTAATAAAACCTGCCTCAATCAGCACTGAGGGAATATCAGGTGCTTTCAATACTGCAAAACCTGCAGAACGGTGAGCAGTCTTAAGTAAATCTAATCTATTAGCCCTAAAGCTTGTTATAATTGTATTTGCCAGCACATTTGAATGATTCATCGTATCACGCATAGCTAAATCAATTAAAATATCTGCAACATCTTCATCTTCATGTGACAAATCAATTCCTGCAATAATATCTACTTCATTTTCACGTTTTGCAAGTTTAGCTGATTCACTATCTGAAGCTTTCTCTGATAAAGTATAAATAGAAGTTCCATGCACATTTCTTCTTTCAATTTTATCCGCATGCAATGATATAAATAAATCTGCACCCGCTTTTCTAGCTATATTAACTCGTTTACGTAGCTTTACGAATTTATCATGTGGTCTGGTTAAAATTACTTTGTAACGCCCCGTTCTTTCTAATTGCTGTTTTAATTGTTTAGATAAGGATAATGTGATGTTTTTCTCACGAGTACGTCCATTAATAGCTCCAGGGTCTTTACCACCATGCCCCGCATCAATAGCGATTGTGTATATATTATTCAATATAGACGGTTTTCTCTGCGGTAATGGGATATTAATAACTTTGCCAGTGTATACCGAATGTTCACGATTTTTTGATGTTTTTATATCTACAATTAAACGATAGTTTTTTGATTCTGCTGAGGGTTTTAAAACGAAAGAAGTGGTCTGAATACTACTAACTAATAATTTCAAATCAAAAACAACTCTGCCTATATTTTGTTTTGGCTTACCAAATCTATAATCATGTATAATAGGGTTATTGGTATCACTAAAAATTGGAGCTTTGAAATTTGAAAATGGAATGTCTACAACCAAACGGCTTGGGTTTTCCAGTAGAAATGATTTAAAATCTGGATCAGCACTCAATTCAATTACAATACGATGAGTGTCTATTTTTGGCTTGCCAAATCGTATGTTTTTAATGTCGTTTGCATAAGCTATTTGTGGCAACATGACAAAACAACAGAGTATAATTAATAAATATATATTTTTAAAACGCATAAACATACAAAATAGTATAAAGCACTTATAAATATATATCTAAGATTTTAATTGCTAATAATCAATTATTATTATACAATGATAATTAGGTTTTTTTATGCTGTTAATCTAGTTTTTATTTAATTACAGGTTACAGCGATTGGTCAGAAGATGGCTGGATTTTAGTGGCTAGGACACTGCTTTATTAATAAAGTTTTATGTCTGCAGTCTAATTGAAGAAAGATTATTAAGGATTATTATTTTAGGGTTATGTGCAATAAGTATATATTAAATTATCGAGAAATAAAAGAAACACCCCCTAGAGGCTTGGTGTCAGACTAAATTCTGACATCACTTAATGATTTTTATCCAGTCCATCTATATGAAATAAATGGATCTTAGTATTTTTTTACTTTGATCTTTAGATGCTCATTTTTAATGAGCTTATTATATAGAAAAGGATTTTAATAATGACAAGACGCATGATAATTGATGCTACTCACAAAGAAGAAACAAGAGTTGCTGTAGTCGAAGAAAACAAACTTGAAGAATTTGACTATGAGACTACAATTCGCAAACAACTAAAAGGCAATATTTACTTAGTAAAAGTAACACGTGTAGAGCCATCATTGCAGGCTGCATTTGTAGATTACGGTGGAAATCGCCATGGCTTTTTGCCTTTCTCAGAGATACACCCAGATTATTACCGTATTCCAATTGAGGATCGCCAAGCTTTACTTGAAGATGAAAGTCGCATTGCTAAAGAACGTGTAATTGAAGCTGAGGCTAAAGCAGATGCAGAAGCGGCTGAGAAAGACCTTAAAAAGAAAAAGAAATCTGCCGATGATGCTGATGATATTGAAGCTGTAGAAACTCTAGATGGTGATGACATTGAGGTTGAAGTTGAAGAAGATGCGATACGCCCATCTCAATTAAAAACAAATATCAAACGCCGCTATAAAATCCAAGAAGTGATAAAACGTGGTCAAGTAATGCTGATTCAAATTAATAAAGAGGAACGTGGTAACAAGGGTGCTGCTGTATCCAGCTATATGTCTCTACCGGGAAGATATTGCGTCCTAATGCCTAATTCTGCACGTGGAGGTGGCGTTAGCCGTAAAGTATCTAATATTAGTGATCGTAAGCGATTAAAGAAAGTACTGGCAGATATTGGTGTGCCAGAAGGTATGTCAGTTATCCTACGTACGGCAGGTGTTTCCAGAACAAAAGTTGAGATTAAACGAGACCTCGATTATCTATTACGCTTGTGGAATGATACTAGGGAGCTAACACTAAAATCAACTGCACCAGCAATAGTTCATGAAGAAGGCAATTTAATTAAAAGATCTATTCGTGATTTATATAAAAAAGAAATAGAAGAAATATTAATTGCAGGTGAAGATGGCTATAACGTAGCTAAGAAATTTATGAAGACATTAATTCCTAGCCATGCTCGTCGTGTAAAATTAGATAAAGAAGAAACACCTTTATTTAGTCGCTATAAAATAGAAGAACAGATTGATGAAACTTACTGTCCTAATGTCAGTCTACCATCAGGTGGATACCTAGTAATCAACCCAACAGAAGCTTTAATCTCAATTGATATAAACTCTGGAAAGGCTACAACAGGCAGACATATTGAAGAAACAGCAGTTAAAACTAATCTTGAAGCAGCAGAAGAGATTGCTAGGCAATTACGCTTACGTGACTTAGGTGGTTTGGTAGTAATTGATTTTATTGATATGGAAGAAAACAAGAATAATCGTCTTGTTGAGCGTAAAATGCGGGAATCCATGCAAGGCGATAGAGCAAGAATTCAAATTAGCCGTATTTCCGTCTTTGGACTACTTGAGCTATCAAGACAACGCTTGCGTCCTAGCTTGGTTGAAAGCAATTTCATGATTTGCCCTAGCTGTAGTGGTAATGGCGTTGTTCGCACGGTCGAGAGTGCTGCTGTGATGATTCTACGTCATATTGAAGAAGAGCTAATTAAAATAAATGGTGATGATTTACGTGTGAAAGTATCAAATGATGTTGCATTTTATTTGCTGAACAATAAACGTCACAGCATTCATGAGCTTGAAAATAAGCACAAAGCTAAGGTTGTAATAGAAGTTAGCCTATCGTCTAGCCATCAAGATTTCTTGCTTGAAAAGGTTAATGCTTCTGGAGTTGCTGTGAAGTTATACTCATCTAGTGATCAAATAAATATTGATAAAAAAGATAGCATAATAGAGACAGAAAATAATAATAAAAGCAATCACAAGAACAACAATCGCAATCAAAAACGACGCAATAATCGCAATAAACGTCAACATGGTGAGAAGAAAGATAATACTTCTACCGAACAAACTAACAATACTAAAAAAGTTGATAAAACTGAGAAAACTGAGAAAGAATCAGTAGTTAAAGATATTCCTATCAAAGAATCTCCAACTGAAACAGTAGAAGTTAAGAGTGAGGCTCCTGCTACTAAAGAACCTACTAAAGAAAAGAAAAAGCCTGCGGCTAAACGTAAGCCTAAAGCAAAGAAAGTCGAGCAGTCGAAACCAGCAAAGAAAGAAAAACAATCTGAAACTGTTGTGGCTTTGGAGGTTACAAATAACCCACCGGCTGAAGCTAAAGAAGCGACAGAAACGGTTAAGCCTGAAAGCAAAAAAAGTAATGAGAACAAGAAAAAAGGCTGGTGGCAAAAGCTAAAAGAGTAGTTGATTTAGATTTTTCTAAAATTAACCGTTTAAAATATCATAATTTCATTGACATATTTTTTTGTATGCTATATATTCTTTTCATATCTGTTATTTGTGGTTGCCACAATATAATGATTAGAAATAGTTAGTAGGAATAGGAAAATAACAATGAGTAACTTAAAAAACAAAGCTCTAAATAAAACTGCAGATTTTATTGGTGAGACCACTCTTGGGAAAATTGTTTTCTATGGTGCGTTATTAACTGCCCCATTTACTGGAGGTGCTGTTATTGGTAATGCTCTCACAGTAGACTACAATGATATAGGAAGTGAACAAAGTTATTTAGATACACAAGATTATTTGCAGCAGATTAAGGATATTAGAGCTGAATATAGTAATATATATTTATTAGAAGAAGCCATACCAAACCAACAGGGTGTTGATGCGGTTCTTGCGATGAAAGAAAAACAAACCGACCTATCAAAGATAGCTGATAAAAACTTAGAAAATCTAGAGGATGCAATCTTTAGTGACCCTGATTTAGTTGAAAAAGATTTTGCTAAAATCATTAAATCATATAATCGTAACTTGCCTGTTAGTAAAGCACCAGAAATGTCATATGTAGCTTTAGATGAGTGCCGTGTTTCTAACCCTGAAAATGTAAAAGAATGTATGGTTGATGAGTTATCAAAAGCCGATAATATTGTTCAATCATTAGCTTTCTTTTGTCTTATTTATTACTCAGCCTTATTAGCTAAAGGAATAAACAATGATTCTAACAGCACCAGTATGCCCAAGAAAACTGCAAGCTACCTTAGGAAGAAGGCTGATTTTCAAAAAAACAAATATTAAATAATCATTTTTAAATCTATATGATTATATTTTTTTTTAAAGTGGTGGATATCTTTCTTAGATAATTTAATTTTTATAGAGCTGTGAAAATCTTTATCTGTACGCTTCAACATACTTCCATGCTCATAAAGCCATGATAAAGCCTCACTATCTTGCGTTATATCAAGCGATATTTTAACCTGCTTTTCGTGTTGTGATATAAAATCATCTATAGTTGTGATTAATCCCTCTAATCCAAAGCCTGTAGTCGCGGATATTGGTATAATTCTATCATTATCTTTTGTAGTGTTTTTTATATTTTCTTGCTCTGTTTCAGAAAGCTTATCTATTTTATTCAGGACTTCAAATATACGCTCATCACTATCTATATCAATATCTAGCTCTTTAAGGATTGATGACACACTTAATCTTTCTTCACTTGCATCTTTATGAGTCAAATCACGCACATATAAAATAACACTAGCATTCTGCACCTCCTCTAACGTTGCTCTAAAAGATGCAATTAAATGTGTTGGCAGATCAGAAATAAATCCCACAGTATCTGATAAAATGACTTTCTTGCGAGAAGGTAGAGTACAGCTCCGCATTGTTGGATCAAGTGTTGCAAATAAAAGATTTTCTGCAAACACATCTGCTCCTGTCAACGTATTAAATAATGTCGATTTACCAGCATTGGTATAGCCAATCAGGGCAATAATTGGAAAAGGCGTTTTTTGCCTTGAAGCACGTTGCAATCTACGATTCTTTTTTACTTGCTCAAGCTCTCTTTTTAATTTCACGATTCTATCGCCAATTAATCGCCTATCAATCTCAATCTGTGTTTCACCTGGCCCACCAGTTGCACCAAGACCACCACGTTGTCTTTCAAGGTGTGTCCATGTTCTAACTAAACGAGATTTTTGGAAGCTAAGTGCTGCAAGCTCAACTTGAAGCTTTCCTTCTTTGGTAGTTGCCCTTGCACCAAAAATTTCTAGAATAATACCTGTACGATCAATTACTTTTGTATGCAGGCGTTTTTCTAAATTACGTTGCTGTACTGGGGTTAACGGATGATTTATATAAACAAGTCCAATATCATTATTTTTTATTATATCAGATAAACGGTCTATAACCCCGCCACCAATTAAGGTCGCTGGCACTACTCTTGATAAGTTTATTACTTCTTTATACGCAATATTAAGTTCAATCGCACGGGCAAGCCCAACTGCTTCATCTAATTTATCTTGTGCAGTGATTAACGACTGCTCTGTTTTAGGCGAAGTTTTTAGCAACGGGTGTATTACAATAACTTGTTCAGTCATACTGATTAATCTTTAGCGTCATCATCATAAAGATTAATATGTGATGATGGCATAATTGTTGAGACAGCATGTTTATAAATTAACTGTATGTGTTCATCACGCTTAAGTAGTATAGAAAAACTATCAAACCAAGTAATAACACCTTGCAATTTAACACCATTAATTAGAAACACAGTTACTGGTGATTTATCTTTACGTACCGTATTTAGAAATTTATCTTGTAGGCTTTGTTGTTTGTCAGACATTGATCATTTTCCTTAAAAATATAATAAATACAAAACTCTAATAAAGGCATACAATAATCATCTACACCTTGTTTAAGGTAAAATCAAGCCTATTCTTTAAAAAAGTTATTAAATATATAGCTAGTTAAATCACTACAATTCTTAAAACGCAAATGTGGCAAACTATACTTAAGCATATGATCAGGTGGAGTCTTAGTTTCAATCAATACAGCCGTACAATTATTATTATACGCACATTGCATATCTGTATGGCTGTCACCTACAAACCATACTTCTGGACTTGGTCTTACATTACTATTTTTTAGAGCCATCTCAACAGATTCCCGTGCAGGTTTATCTGCAACAGCATCACCACTGCCAATAATACTAGAAAAACAATTATTAAGCTTAAGCTCTGATACTTCTTCCCTTAGCTTATGTCCACGTTTACTGCTAACAACACCTAAATATATATTTGTTTCACTAGCAAGGCTACGCACAGCCTCAACAGCACCAGTTAATGGTTTTATTGATTTATCTGATATTTGATCAAGGAATTTATAATAAGCATCAGAGCCTTCTTCTGCTCTTTCACCAAAAAGCACGGGGAAAATATCTCGCCCTGATGCCCCTAAACGTTCATTTGCCTCTTCTTCACTAAACTCTTCATAGCCCATATATAATAGAGTCTTATTTATTGATTGAAAAACTCGCCACCAATTATGTGTGATGGTATCGTCCCAATCAAATAGTATGGCTTTTGGTTTTGGTAAATCAGCCATTATTTCCCCCTAATTAAAAGTATTCAGATCCTAATGATGAGAATAATTCTTCAATTTTTTTAATTTGATTGTGAGCGGTTAATATAACAACTCTATCATTTGGTAAAATTGTAGTATCATCATGCGCTACAATAACTTCATTATCTCTAATCAAAGCACCAAATATTGTATCTTCTGGTAACTTTATTGATTTTATAGACTTATATAATAAAGCTGTTGCGGTATCGGGAACATTTATTTCTAATATCTCCGCAAATCCATCACGTAAAGTAGAGGCAGAACTAATCCGACCATGTCTAACATGACGCAAAATAGTTGAAATGGTGATAGACCTTGGATTAACCACAGCATCAATTCCTAATGATGAAGCCATTGACGTATATGTAGTATTAGATAACAAAGAAATTGTCTGAGGACAGCCATATTCCCGAGCAAGTAATGAGGCAAGTATGTTACTTTCATCATACTCAGTAACTGCAACGCAGGCTTCTGTATATCCTATATTTGCTTCTTCCAAAATTTCACGAGTTAAAGCATCACCATGTATAATTAAAGCATTGGGTAATATTTCAGATATTACTTTAGCTTGATTTGCATTGTTTTCAATCATACGTACTGTAATATCCGGAGATTCTTTATGTAACTCTTGCGCTAAACGAACACCTATTCTTCCACCACCTATAATTAATATACGTCTAGCCTCTTGTTCTTCATGCCCAAAGGCTGCCATAGTTCTGGTGATATGACCAGAATCAACAACAAAATAAACCTCATCACCAGGAAAAATTTGTTCCATATTGTTAGGAATAATATTCTCTGAGCCTCTTATAATTGCAATGATTTTAAATTTAAGATCTGGAAATAAAGTATAAATTTGTTTCATTGGTGTATTAATAATTGGGCAATCATCATGACACACAACACTAACTAGCTTCATTGCATCATCGGCAAGCGATATGATATTAAAACTACCGGGATTGCTAATTCTTTCAATGATTGCTCTAGCAACTTCTTTTTCAGGCGAAATAATCACATCAATCGGCATGTGATCTCTACTAAATAAATTTGCCCATTCTGGCTCTAAATAATTATCTTCTCGAATGCGAGCTATTTTCTTTGGTACATTAAAAATAGTATGCGCAACCTGACACGCCACCATATTAACTTCATCTAAATGCGTTGCTGCAATTAATAAATCAGCTGTTTGAGCACCAGCTATATCTAAAACATCTGGTTGAGCCCCAGAACCAACAATACCACTAACATCTAATGTTTCATTAATCTTAGCTATAGTTTTAGGGCAAGTATCAACCATAGTCACTTCGTTGCCCTCATCAGCAAGATATGATGCTATGGCATGTCCAACTCGCCCTGCACCGCATATAATTACTTTCATATTTCTATTTTCCCAGATAGTGTTTTTATCTTTGTATTAACGAAGATATGCATTATTGTATAATATATTTATTATTATAACCAATTTAAAATGAGTTAACATCATGCTATCAATTGATATTGATCGAGTGGAAATATTTGCCATGCTTGTAGTTACCGTCTCTATCGCACGGTATGGGACTTACTTATGGTCTATTTATAAAAAAGAAACAAAACCACATATCTTTAGCTGGCTTAATTGGGGATTAACTGCGGCTATCGGTGCATATGCTCAATTTTATCTTAATGGAGGGTTATCTGCATGGCTTTTGGTTATGCTTGCTTGTTCTTGTTTTTTTATAGCATTTATAGCCTTTTTTGTTGGCACCAAAGATATCACACAAAGTGATTGGATCGCTTTTATTGGTGTTTTGATAGCAATACCAGTTTGGTTAATTACAAATAATCCTATTGCAGCCATTATAATAATTATAGTTATTGATATATTAAGTTATTACCCAACAGTAAGAAAATCATGGCATGATCCTTGGGGTGAACCATTGCAGTCTTATTTTTGGTCTGGATTAAGGTATTTCTTAATTTTATTCACGATCGCTGAAGTATCCGCACAAAACTTATTTTATCCAATGTTCCTAATGTTGAGCGATTGGGGATTTGTAGCGTATATATATTCCCGTAGAAGACTTCCACGTTTTGCAAAGTTAAAATAACCCTTTTTTACCTTTAGGCAAATCATCAGGGCTCTGAATATTAAGTCCACGCATTTCTTCATCTGTTAATTCTGGCAATCTTTGAACCAGTTCAAGAAAGCGATCTTGCTCCTCTATTGGAATAATACCCTCACAAAGCATACGGAATTTATTGATATAATTTTCACGTACAAATGGTCTAGCTCCTGCTGGGTGTGCGTTTGCCACAGCTAGCTCATCTATCAGCTTATCACCATTTTTAAAAGTAATTTCCACTCTACCGCCAAAGGCTTTTTCGTGTGGGTCTATAGCATGATAGCGTTCAGTCCATATAGAATCTTCAATAGTTCTTACTTTATTCCATAGGGCAACAGTATCTTCACGCCCTGCCCTTTCAGGAGTATATGAATTAACATGGTGCCATGTACCATCTTGCAAAGCTACAGCAAAAATATACATAATGCTATGATCTAAAGTTTCACGACTAGCTTTAGGATCCATTTTTTGAGGATCTTCAGCACCTGTGCCGATTACATAGTGAGTATGGTGACTGGTATGAATAAGAATATCTTCAATATTATCAAAATCATCTATTTTTTGTCCCATTCTAGCTGCTAAATCAATCAAAGCTTGACTTTGGTATTCCGCAGAATGTTCTTTAGTATAACTCTCTAAAATAGCACGTTTTGATTCACCTGCTTCTGGCAGAGGAACATTATATTCAGCATTTACACCATCTAACATCCATGCGATCACACTATCCTCACCCTCATAAATTGGTGATGGAGCGCCCTCACCCCGCATACAGCGATCAACCGCTTCAATTGCTAATTTACCAGCATGAGCAGGAGCATACGCTTTCCAGCTAGAAATAGCCCCTTTACGTGATTGCCTAGTCGTACAACTAATATGTAATGCTTGCTGTATAGATTGATAGATAACTTCAGTGTCTAAATTCATCATAGTACCAATTCCAGCGGCTGCAGCTGGACAAAGATGAGCGATATGATCTATTTTATGTTTGTGCAGACAAATTGC
>JAJFGX010000093.1 GCA_021775895.1 Alphaproteobacteria bacterium
CTAACACTACTTGGTGTAGATATTGGCTGTGTCTCTGAAAAAAGAAAAGAGCTTTACTTAGAGAAACAGAAAAAATTAACAGAGTTGCGAGAGGTTTTACAAGTTAAGTTACAAATAACACCTCATGAACTAATTAAAAAAGGTATAGAGATTAAAATGGACGGGCAGAAAAGATCAGGATATGATCTTCTTCGCTTTCCCCACATTTCTTTTTTAGATTTGCAAAGTATTTGGCCTGAACTAATAGATTTTGTAGATTCGGAAACTCAAGAGCAAATAGAGATAGAAGCTAGATATGCTGGCTATGTAGAAAGACAAAAAGCAGATATTGCTATCTTTAGAAAAGACCAAACATTGCAAATACCAGAAAACTTGGATTACAGTAAAATAGGCGGTCTTTCTAACGAGATGATAGCAAAATTCGTCGAGTATAAACCAAAAACACTTGATGCGGCAGGACGTATAGCAGGCGTTACCCCAGCAGCGTTGGTCGCTCTTTTGAGGTATGTCAAGAAACCAAGCAAAACTAAAAAGCAAGGTTAGCAAAATGAACAGAGAAGAATTTTCTAATAGATTGTCTTTAGATGTTTCACGTGAAACATGGGAGAATTTATGTTTGTATGTTGAGTTATTAAAGAAGTGGCAGAAAAAAGTTAACCTAGTTAGTCCTAAAACCATAGGTAATTTATGGGAGAGGCATATGTTGGACTCAGCTCAACTTTTCAAGCATATTTCTAATGCTGACGGGTCTCTTGTAGACCTAGGAAGCGGAGCAGGTTTTCCAGCTTTGGTTTTGTCAATTATGGGGATTAAAAATATACACTTAATTGAATCTGACAGGAAAAAATGTAGTTTTTTACGAGAGGTTGCACGAAAATGTGGGCTTTCCGTTAATATTGTTAATGATCGTATAGAAGATATAAATATAGATAATGTTTCTTTTGTAACGGCTAGAGCCTTGTCTTCTTTGGATAATTTGCTATCTTATTCTCACTCATTTATTAATGACAATACCGTGTGCTTGTTCTTGAAAGGGCAAAAAGCAGAGGAAGAGGTTCTTGAGGCTAAAAATAATTGGGTTTTTTCTGTTGAGCTTATTCCAAGTATAATAGAAGAGAAGTCTTGTATTGTTAAAACACAAAATGTTTCACGTGAAACATTTATTAAATAATCTCTGGATTAATTCTACAGATTGATATAAAAATATATAATGTTAGAAAATAAAAATATACCTTATTTTATTAGCGTTGCTAATCAAAAAGGCGGAGTTGGTAAAACGACAACTACAGTTAATCTTGCAACAGCACTTGCGGCGGTTGGCAAGAAAACGTTAATTGTTGACCTTGATCCACAGGGTAATGCGTCTACTGGTTTTGGTGTTGATAGATCAAATAGAGATAATGGAGCATACGAAGTCTTGTTTGGTGAGTGTTCTGTTGTTGAAGCTTCTTTGGAAACGCTAGTTCCTAATCTTTGTATTGTGCCATCTTCTATTCACTTGTCAGGAGCTGAAATTGAACTAGTTAATGTTGAAGATAGAGAGCTTAGGTTAAAGAAAGCGTTCGCAGATAACCAGCTTGTTGATTTTGACTATGTGCTTTTTGACTGCCCGCCATCTTTAAACCTTATTACTTTAAATGCTTTTGTTTGTTCTGATGGTGTTGTTGTACCTTTACAGTGTGAGTTCTATGCTCTTGAAGGCTTGACTCATTTAGTTAGAACGATTGATCGTGTACGAGATGGCTTTAATGAAAATTTATCGCTTGATGGTATTGTTTTAACTATGTTTGATAAGAGAAATAATTTATCCTCACAGGTCGCGGACGATGTACGCGCACATTTTGGGGATAAGGTATATACAACGGTTATTCCTCGTAATGTACGAATTTCTGAAGCCCCTTCATATGGCTTGCCAGCAATTGTTTACGATATGAATTGTTCTGGATCTAAAGCTTATATTCAGTTGGCCCGCGAAGTATTAAAACAGAGAACAGCGATAATTAATGATGATGAGGGAGATAGTTATAATGACATCAGTAAAACAGCGTAAAAAAGGTGGATTAGGTAGAGGGCTTGATGCTCTGTTCCAAGATGAAGAATCTAGGCATTATGATGATGTTTCTTCTGTTGCTGTTGATTCAAGAAGCAACAAATCTGGTAATATTAATGAATTGTCCGTTGGTGATTTAGTGCCAGGTAAGTATCAACCACGTAGCTTTTTTTCAGATGAAAAAATGCAACAATTAGTGTCATCTGTGAAAATTCATGGAGTGTTACAGCCATTATTAGTTCGACCATTATCGGCAGGTGGTTATGAGATTATAGCAGGGGAAAGACGTTGGCGAGCAGCGCAAAAAGCGCAACTTCATAATGTTCCTGTTGTGATTAAAGACATTAGTGATAAAGATGCTTTAGAAATTTCTTTAATTGAAAACTTACAAAGACAAGATTTAGACGCTTTAGAGGAAGCAGAGGGTTATAAACGCTTAATTGAAGAGTTTTCTTATAAGCAAGAAGAGCTTGCAACACATTTAGGTAAAAGTAGAAGTCATATTGCAAATATGATGCGTTTGCTTGCTTTACCACTATCTGTGCAAACTATGGTTCGTGAAGAAAAAATTAGTACAGGGCATGCGAGAGCAATTTTATCTGCTACAAATATAGAACAAATGGCTAGACTGGTGGTTAATCAGGGTTTTAGTGTAAGGGAAACTGAAAAATACATTCAAAAACAACAAGAAGGCTCTAAGGCTACAAAAAAGAAAACAGCAAACAACAAAACAAAAATAAAGAAAAGCGTTGATGTTTTGTCTTTGGAAAAGGAAATATCGTCTCTTTTGGGAATGAAGGTTTTGATTGATGCAATTGATGATAATCCGCAACATGGGCGTGTTTCTGTTGAGTATATGGATCTAGATCAGTTAGATAGTTTATTAGAAAAGCTTTCTGTGTAATTTATGAGAAGTGTTATTGACAAGAGTGGCTTTTTATAATAAATTTACACTCTACACAAAGAATTAAAAATTAATTAGAAAAAGGAGTAATGTGCATGTCTAAGGTTGCATTAGTTAAGTTAGCTATGGTTTTTGGTAAATCCGTATTAAAACACAGGAAAAAGCTTTTACACGTTTCTGATGTAGAGCTTCTCGTTCATGATTTAGGTGCAGCTCTTGATGAACAAAAAAACATGTTAACAAATCCACGAAATAGCACAATTGAAACAGCAATGGATATTTTACCACAAATTGCAGAGGTTCGTGTTTTAACTAATGTAATTACTAAGCATTTAGATATAGATACTAAAGATAAAGATGAAATGGATATTCTTAAAGAAATTGTTGAGAAGATGGAAGAAAGAGAAAGCGATGCTTCTTTTGATATAAAAAGAAATTTATCATGGATGGAAGAATTTTATTCTTTAGATGCGGTAAAAGAATTAATGGAAGAAGAAGTATTAGCCACAGAAGCTAAAATTGAAATGCCGTCATCTGTTTTTGATTTTCAAGGAGCAAAAAAAATGGTTGCGGCCAGTGTATCTAAGGTGGTTGATAAAACTCAGCATTATCATAAGTATATGGAGCTAGCCAAGCAATTTGAAAGAATGCAACGCCGTGAATTAGCTAAAAAAGATATGGAAGAAAATAAGAAAACAGATAATTTGGCGAACGACAACGAAACAAAAGAAAATAAAGATGTTCCTGTAAATAAAAAAAGACCAAAAGGGCCAGGAAGCTCACTTTAAACTGTAAATTCTAGTATATAGAAGTAGAACCGCTAACATTTTTGGCGGTTTTATTTTTTGTTTGGATATGATAGAAATTCTTATATGTATCAGGAAAAAGAAATAAAACCTAACAAGCAATTTAATAAGCATTATGGTATTGCTCAAGGATATGAAGCAAACTTTTTACTGTCTTTATTAGAAGAAAGACAGCACAGTATTGTTTATATTGCTCTAGACGATCAGCATATGGAAGAAACCGAGCAAATGTTACGTTTCTTTAGCCCTGCTGAGAAAATTATATGTTTTCCTGCTTGGGATTGTTTACCTTATGATAGGGTTTCTCCTAGTAATGATGTCGTTGGCCTGCGTTTAGGTGCTTTATCAGCTATATTAAATAAGCAACAGCCATCAATTATTTTAACAACTGTAAATGCTGTTGTGCAGAAAGTTATTCCGCAGGATATTCTTAAAAACTCGGCCTTTTCAATACAGAAAGGCTGTAGGCTAGATGTTGATAGTTTTAAGGGGTATTTATCGATTAATGGCTATCATAAAGTAGAAACAGTGCATGAAGCAGGAGAATTTGCTGTTCGTGGAGGTATTATTGATATTTATCCCGCAGCTAATTCTAGTCCAGTTAGAATAGATTTATTTGGTGATGAGGTTGAATCATTAAAATCTTTTGATTTAGTTAGTCAACGTAGCCTTGAAGAGGTTTATGGTTTAGAACTATTGCCAGCCTCGGAAATATTTATAAATAATGAAACTATACAAAACTTTAGAGGTGAGTATCGTAGATTATTTGGTGCTGTACAAAACAAAGATGACAACCCTCTTTATTCTGCGGTAAGTGAGGGACGTAAACATGCTGGTGCAGAGCATTGGTTACCACTATTTTATAAGAACATGGAAACATTATTTGATTATGTAGGGCAGTGTAGCACTGTTTTTACAGATCAGGTGGAAAACGCAAGACAGGATAAATTAGCACAGATTTATGATTTTTATGACGCAAGGAAAGAGTCCCTAGATTCTGCTGTGAGTCATTCTTCATATAACCCAACTCCAGTTGATAGTTTGTTTATTGATCATAAAACTTGGGACAATATTCTTCAAGAAATGGAAGACGTTAATGTTTTATTGCCGTTTTCGGCGCAAGATACAGGGAATACGGCTTATAAAAGTAAGAAGGGGCGTGATTTTGCTGATATTCGTATTCAATCAGATAAAAATATTTATGAAGAAGTTGTTTCGTATATTAATTTACTACAACAGAGTAAAAAAAGAGTTCTGGTAGCAGGCTATAGTGAGGGTAGTTGTGTACGTTTAAAAGCGGCTCTGGAGGAATACAACCTTTCTGCATCACAACAAGTAGCTAGTTTTGATAGTGTATGCGGTTTAAAGAAAGGCGTTGTTGGTTTTTGTGTTCTTCCTTTAGAACGAGGTTTTGAAACAGAAAGTTTTGCAATAATAACAGAGCAAGACATCTTAGGAGATAGGCTTGTTCGTCCATCTACACGTAAAAAATCTCGTAGAAAATTGCAAGATGTATTAGATGATATTGCGGTGTTATCTGAAGGCGATTACGTTGTACATGAAGAGCATGGTATTGGTCAGTTTATGGGGCTGGAAACACTTACTGTACAGCGAGTATCACATGATTTTCTAAAAATAATGTATGCGGGAGAAGATAAATTATTTGTTCCTGTAGAGAATCTTGAGGTTCTATCAAGATATGGAACAGATAACACAATAGTACATTTAGATAAGTTAGGTGGAGCAGGTTGGCAGTCTAGAAAAGCTAGAATTAAAAAAGATTTAATGGAAATAGCCGAAGAGCTTATGAAAGTTGCGGCGGCTAGAGTGTTGCGTAGAGCGGATAAGCTCAGCGTTTCTGATGATATATATCAAGAATTTGTAGTGAAATTTCCTTATAATGAAACAGAAGACCAAGCAAATGCAATTGAAGATGTTCTAAGTGACTTAGACAAAGAACAAGCAATGGATAGACTTATTTGCGGAGATGTTGGTTTTGGTAAAACCGAAGTTGCTTTAAGGGCTGCTTTTGTTGCTGCAATGGCGGGAAAACAAGTCGCTATTCTTACCCCAACAACTTTATTGTGTCGTCAGCATTATCAAGGCTTTTGTGAGAGGTTTCATGGTTTTGGTTTATCTATTGAGCAACTATCACGCATGGTTAAGCCAAGTGATGCAGATAAAACAAGAAAAGGTTTAACAGATGGTAGCGTAAATATTGTAATTGGAACGCATGCTTTACTAAGTGATAAAATTAAATTTAATAGTTTAGGTTTAGTGATTGTTGATGAAGAACAACGTTTTGGAGTAAAGCAAAAAGAAAAACTAAAAAAAATACGAGAAGAGGCTCATGTGCTGGCAATGACAGCAACGCCTATCCCACGTACACTTCAATTGTCTATGGCAGGAATTCGTGATATGAGTTTAATTACAACTCCGCCCGTTGATAGACTGGCCGTTAGAACTTTTGTTTCTCCGTTCGATGCGGTGGTTTTGCGAGACGCATTAATGAGAGAGTATCACCGTGGTGGGCAGTCATTTTATGTTTGTCCCCGTGTGGCAGACATCGCTAAATTAGAGAAATACTTACAAGATATAGTGCCAGAGCTTAAATATACAGTGGCTCATGGTCAAATGACTACAGAAGAGTTGGAAAATAGAATCACAGCTTTTTACGAGGGAAAATATGATATTTTACTTTCAACAACCATTATAGAATCTGGTTTGGATATACCAAATGCAAATACAATGATTATACATCGTGCTGATATGTTTGGTTTGTCACAGCTTTATCAAATTAGGGGGCGGATTGGACGTTCAAAACAAAGGGCGTACGCGTACCTAACATATAGTCAAAATAAGCCACTAACAAAAACAGCCCTACAGCGTTTGCAAGTAATAGATCAACTAGATATGCTAGGGGCAGGGTTTCAATTAGCTAGCCATGATTTAGATATTAGAGGAGCTGGAAATCTTTTAGGTGAGAATCAATCAGGACATATTAGAGAAATTGGCATAGAGCTTTATCAAAAGATGTTAGAAGAGGCTGTATCTGATATAAAATCAAATAAAGGCGAGGATAAAGAGGCGGAAGATAAATATAGTTGGACGCCAGAAATTAACCTTGGTATTTCAGTTATGATACCAGAGAGATATGTTGCAGATTTGAATTTAAGACTATCTTTATATCGTCGTTTAGGAAATATAGAGACTCAAGATGATATTAATAGCTTTGCTGCAGAAATGATCGATCGTTTTGGTGATCTGCCAGAAGAGGTAGATAACTTGTTTGAAACAATGGCAATTAAACATCTATGTCGTCAAGCGGGGGTTGAAAAGCTTGATGTTGGGCCAAAAGGTGCTGTGGTTACCTTTTATAACAATCAATTTTCTGCGGTTGAGAAGTTAGTACAATATATTGCCGATAGCTCTGGAACAATTAAAATCAGACCAGATCAAACACTTGCTTATATACGTAGTTGGCATGATTTAGACCTCAGAGTGCAAGGCACAAAACGTATCCTACAAGAATTAATATCTCTTTCTGTTTGATTGTCTAGGTTGAGAAACAATCAAATAATTCATCAATAATAGCACCTTCAGGGCTTTTTGCTATTTATTAGGTATGCTATCTTCATCTTTAATGCTATCCTGTACACTATCCTTGACATTGTTCAAAAGTTTGCGTATATCTTGCGTAGTGAAATTTTTACGTAATAATCGAGACGCTAATTTTTGGAT
Organism: Alphaproteobacteria bacterium; assembly: GCA_021775895.1. Classification (GTDB taxonomy): domain Bacteria; phylum Pseudomonadota; class Alphaproteobacteria; order Micavibrionales; family CSBR16-224; genus JAJFGX01. The sequence goes on from JAJFGX010000093.1 coordinate 7,502, forward strand.
CTCTTCTTTCGCATCTTCTAGGTTATTGATCGGCATCTCGCTGTTGAGGTCGCCCCCCAGCAACATACGGAGCTTGTCCTCATCAGGCACTATTTCGGAGCCCCTGTCAGTGAGATAAGGGGTAATAGTATCCCACAACTTCTTATTGTAATGTTCAATTTGATTAATATGATGGTTCAAAGCGCTGAAGAAAGTGTCTTCTCCAAGCTTCGCTTGTAATAGCTCTTGATCATGGACATCCATTTTGACTGATTTGAGAGATTTGTCTATAAGCTCCAAGTACATTTGAATGCTGTTTACGGCTTTTTGTTCTGCTGATCTCATGAATTTTATATCTAAGTCAGCAACCAAAGGAAATGAATTAGGAAGATCTGGCATGCCTTTAATCGCAATATGAAAAAGGATAAAGTTTTTATTTTCTAATGCGTGTTTGGCGCTTTCGTTTTTTGTTCTTATTCTCTGATAGATAGAGACGTCTATGACCGAGGCGACTGAGTGTAGGGTCACGATAGAGGCTCTCGTTTTAGCACGTTCATAGTCAATTTTTTGGAGTCTCTGGTGGCGGTCTTTCTTGCACTCAACATAATAATTAGCTTGATAAGAAACGAAAGCAGCGGTAATTGCTCCTGCGGAGGCAATCACGGCGGCAAAAATGAGTTCGATATTAAAAGATTCCATCGATTCATTCTTTATATTAAGAAACGCTAAGAAGGAAACGCCGAATACAAGCAGAGCGAAGATCAATATTGTGCCGGCAATAGCAGTTTTTGTGACAGTGTTCAATTGAAATACTCCTGTTTTTAAATTTAGCTAAGGCTAAATGATAAATCAGTCTCTATAGTTACACTGTCAAAATATAATCATAGAGAGCAAAGCGCCCAAAGACTATTATCATCTTGCATTATAATAATAACTAACACAAGAAACTTTTGTGGCTTTGTGTATAAGTTTTTAGTCAAAAGGGCGTTTATTATATGGTTGCTTTGTGACTGGCTTATTGTTAATGAGTTTACTGTCATGCATAATAGATAGGACATTATCAATAATATCTTTAATATTGCGGGCTGTATTTAGGTGTTGATAATTTGTAACTTCTTTTTGATGTTCTATTTGTTTTTCTAGAATATCAATAGTGGCATCAGATTCGCTGGTATTATCTATAGTTCTTTGGATAACTCGTTCTTTTAAAGTTTCTTCTGGTACGTTCAACCACAAACCTAAAACATTGGCTTTA
>JAJFGX010000094.1 GCA_021775895.1 Alphaproteobacteria bacterium
TACAACAAAACACGGTATGATACGTACTGATCATATTTTATTTATTGCATCAGGAGCATTTCATTACTCAAAACCATCTGATTTACTGCCAGAATTACAAGGTCGCCTACCAATTAGAGTAGAGCTTAAAGCCCTAGAAGAAGAAGACTTCAAACGGATTTTAATCGAGCCTGAATACAGTCTAATTAAGCAATACATAGCTTTAATGGCTACAGAAGGGCTTGTACTAGAATTTACTGATGATGCTATTGATGAATTGGCACGCTTAACAGTTGAGATTAACACTAATGTTGAGAATATAGGTGCTCGTCGCCTGCATACCGTGCTTGAACGTCTCTTAGATGAGGTAAGTTTCAATGCATCTGATGATAAAAGTAAAACTGTTAAAGTCGATAAGAAAATGGTTGCAGATAGAGTTTCAGAGCTTAGCCAGAACGTTGATTTATCAAAGTTTATTTTGTAGCTATTTTAACTTATTTTTATATTACACAGGTTAAAATATCTACACAGAAACGCCGCTTATGTATTTCCATTATGTCGTCTTAGCTGGTGGCTTTTACCCTAAAGGGCACACGTAGGTAAAGCCCTAGATTATCCAGTAGCTAAGTTGACATAACACGAAGAATCTGCTATTATTAATTCATAAGTTCAATAATGAAGTTGAGACTTATTTTGGTAGTAGTGCTATGTACAAGAAACTGAAAAAGCAGAATGGCGAGAAGTTCGCACAAGTGATACGAAATTTCCACAATGGAATTTTAGAAATCCCTGATGTCGATATTATTCTTCGCCATGCGGGGCGGGACGCAGAGCCTTTATTGCCTTATCTTACCAGCCTATTAACTGCTGATAATTCTGAACCCGCACCTACGCCCACAAGATCCACTATCCCTGCTTGAGCAAGCAGGATATGAGGCTTTTCACGCTGATACATTAGAAAAACAAAATAGTATTAAACCGTATTTTAAGAAAGGTGAGTTGCTATGTACATTTAATGATAATGCGAGATACAAAAGATATCACATTGTCCACGCAGTTAAAAAAGACGTGGATAAAATTAAACGTGAAGAATTCAATGGAAAGGAAGAACGTGAAGATGACTACGGTACTTCGGTTATTTCTATTCAAATGCTAAAAACAGGCGGTTTTATTAGTATCAAAAACCGATATAACCACACAGTTTCTGGTTGTGACAATACTTTCAATAGCAACCCTGATAATATTATTAATGGGCTTTCAGCAGCACTAAAAGATCGCTTTGATGTCGATTTTTCAATTAATGAATCCCCTTTACCTCGTGATTTTACTGTAGTTGGAAATCAAATTTTTAAATACAACAAGGAAATTAACAATATCTATTATGGTGACCAGTCTTGGGCTAAAGATGGTACTATCCACACAGTTGATAGGTCTGCAGGTGATGCATTATTTGATAAATTTTTATTTGATAATAAGAGTAAAACTCTTAAGAAAGTAGACCCTTTATCTAGAGATAGTTTTGCTGATGATTTTAACCGATGTTATAGTGGGAACTCTGGGATGAGCATTCAAAATGGGAACCTAACCCTGAATGGTGATATTTTAATAGGGGCCGAGCAATCACAGATAAAAAGCCTCTACCTTCCAGATTTAACCACGATGGGTAATTACTGTCTTTGCTATGCCTATACATTAAACCAGTTTGAAGCCCCAAAACTTACCACTATGGGCTATAGCTGCCTTTATTACGCCTTTGAATTAACGCAATTTAAAGCTCCCACACTTACTATTATGGGCAATGAATGTCTTCATAATATCTCTGCCTTGACGCGGTTTGAAGCTCCCTCACTTACTAAAATGGGGGATCAGTGCCTTTATTACGCCTTTGAATTAACGCAATTTAAAGCTCCCATACTTACCATTATGAGCAATAGCTGTCTTTGTCACGCCAATGCATTAATGCAGTTTGAGTCGCCTTCTTTAAACTCTGCACCTTCTCATCTCAAGCATTTTAATGATCCACTTAGGCGTATAGTTAAGAAAATAAAAACATGGTGTAGGTAGAAAATATAGCGAGCAACTGCGAAGCAGGCTTTGCTACCCTACAAACTCAAATAGACCTAAGTAGCATTTTAACTATAAAGGCATAAAATAAAGCTCTAGTAGTCTTTTATATATTTTAGAGAGGTTAGTTAAATCTTCTAATTTAACTTTCTCATCAATTTTATGCATTGTTTTGCCTATAGCTCCAAATTCAATAACAGGGCAGTATTGTGAAATAAACCTAGCATCAGAAGTTCCACCTGTTGTACTTTGCTCTGGCTCATTACCTGTAATATCTTTGGTTGCTTGAGCAATTATTTCTATTAAATCTTTTGCCTCAGTAATAAAACTCTCACCACTAATATTAATATCTAGATTATAGTTATTAATTTCAGTTGGTTGCAGTTCTTTTTTAATCCGTTTAATTAAGCTTGCTCCGCTATGTTTATCATTAAATCTGATGTTGAACTTTGCGGTAGCTTTGGCAGGGATAACATTTGTTGCTGTATTTCCAACATCAATACTAACTATTTCTAAATTAGAAGGCTGAAAAAACTCGGAGCCTTTATCAAGCTCAAGCCCCTCAAGCACCAATAGTAATTTCAACAATTTAGGAATTGGATTATCTGCTAAATGTGGATAAGCCACATGACCTTGAGTGCCGTTAACGCTCAGAACGCCATTTAAGCTACCACGACGACCAACTTTCATCATTTCGCCTAGATAATTGGGATTCGTTGGCTCTCCAACAATGCAGTGACTAGGGATTTTATCTTGCCCCTCCAGCCATTTAAGCATTTTCTTTGTGCCATTAATCGCAGGGCCTTCTTCATCGCCTGTAATTAACAAGCTAATTTTTCCATTATTATTTGGGTACTCTGCAGTAAATTCTGCGACAGCGGCAACAAATGCTGCAATACCGCCTTTCATATCTGCAACCCCTCGCCCATGTAGATATATATCATCAATTTTTCCTGCAAATGGATTATGATTCCAATCTGCGACATCGCCAACAGGTACCACATCTGTATGCCCTGCAAAACATAGATGCCTGTCTTTTTCTTTGCCCTCTCCTGTTCCCTTTAATTCAGCATATAAATTATCTACATCTGGCGTACCAGTTTCCGAGAATGGAAGTCTTGTACAATCAAAACCAAGCTTAGATAATGCATCGCTAAGAAAGCCTAATGCTCCCCCCTCATTAGGAGTAACACTAGGGCATTTAACCAATGCTTGAGCAATTGCAATAGGGTTTTTAAGGTCTAAGGAGTTCATTAATAGATGTCTTCGATCTTGTTTTCTCATCAACAGTTTTTACAATAACTGCACAATAAAGACTAGGGCCAGCACTGCCATCAGGCAAATCTTTACCTGCAATAGTTCCAGGAACGACCACAGAATAAGGCGGTACATGCCCTATAAAAGTCTCGCCAGTATTGCGATCAATGATTTTTGTTGATGCCCCAAGAAATACTCCCATAGATAAGACGCTACCTTTACCAACAATAACGCCTTCTGCGACCTCTGATCTTGCACCAATGAAGCAATTATCTTCAATAATTACTGGGTTCGCCTGCAGTGGCTCTAACACTCCACCAATCCCTACTCCACCAGAAATATGACAGTTTTTACCAATTTGAGCACAGCTACCAACAGTAGACCAAGTATCAATCATTGCACCCTCATCAATAAAAGCACCAAGATTAACAAAAGATGGCATAAGCACTACATTCTTAGCTACATATGCAGAATGCCTAACCACTGATGTTGGTACAGCTCTTATACCTGAGTCTAAAAAATCATCTGCTGACCAATCAGCAAACTTTGATGGTACTTTATCCCACCAAGTGCCACCATCAGGAGCACCTGATATTGGCTGATTATCATTAAGGCGAAAAGATAAAACTATAGCTTTTTTTGCCCATTCATTCACTCGCCAGCCGTGTGTTGCATTTTCATCAGGCTCTGCGACACGCAAAAGCCCACTATCCAACAAGCCAAGTGCTTCTAATACAGCTTCATCAATTTTTGGGTGAGTTGCAGATGTTATCTGTTCTCTTTCTTCCCAAGCATTCTCAATACATTCTTGTAATTCTTTCATTTCAATTATTATCCTATTATTTAATAAATTTAACTATGATCCCGCAACCGTCATACCTTCAATAAGTAAAGTTGGAGCATCAATTCCATAGCGATGTTTTAAATCATTTGCAGGAATTATATTCTTCCACATTTCTCTTAAATGTCCTGCAATAGTAATTTCACTTACAGGGTGAGTTATTTCTCCATTTTCAATCCAAAAACCGAAAGCCCCTCTACTATAATCACCTGTCACCATATTTACACCATGGCCTATAAGTTCTGTTATATATATGCCTTTATCAACCCCTGAAATCAAATCCTCGGGAGTTTCTATTCCTGCTTGCATATATAAATTAGTTGCTTTTGGTGATGGAGGTGAAGAAATGCCTCTTGAAGCTCTACCATTGCTTACAAGCCCTAATTGCCTTGCTGTATGCATATCAAGCAACCAGTCTTGCAACACACCATTTTCAATTAAGTTTAGAGTTTTAGCATTAATACCCTCATCATCAAATGGGCATGATCTAAGCCCACGAGGGATATGAGGCTCATCAATAATACAAATATTATCACCAAAAATTTTATTACCCATATCGTTCTTTAAGAATGATGTTTCTCTTGCAACCGAAGAACCTGATATAGCTCCTGCAAAATGCCTTAGCATCGAACAAGAAACCCTCGGATCAAACACCAAAGGCACTTGCATAGTGGTTAATTTCTGCGCATTTAAACGTTTAAGAGCTCTTGTAGCTGCTTGCATGCCTATATCTTCTGGCTTCTCAAAGTCTTCTAAATGACAAGCTGCTGTATAGGCATAGTCACGTTCCATTCCCGTGCCTTCACCCGCCAACACAGAAACATCAAAGTGACCACCTGTTACACTGAAATCGCCATAAAAACCATTGGAGGTCATATATTGTTGCTCACTATTTCCCCAACTTGCCCCTGCACCTTCAGAATTTGTAATGCCCTTTTCTGCTAAAGCCGTACTTTCCGCTCGCTCAATATAATCACGCAAAGTATCAACATTGACCTCATTCTTGTCTTTCATATCCAACTTTAATGCTGTCTCTTCCCAGTTCTGCATGTACTGCTCTTGTTCTGGTAGCCCGCAATATTGATCTTCTGGAATATGTCCCGCCATAAATACGGCTCTCTCCACAGTCTTATCAATCGCACTTTCTGAAACATCATTAGTTGACACCATAGCTTGCCTTTTGCCTTTAAAAACTCTAATGCCAACATCAAAGCTTTCTGAAAGCTCCATAGACTCCATGCTACCAAAGCGTATACCCAAATCTAAGGAAGTGCTTCGCACCATTATAACATCTGCCGCATCTGCTCCAGATTGTTTGGCTTTTGTGAGTACACCCTCTAAAAAATCTTTATTCATTAACTTCAACCTCTGTGTCTTTTTCCAAGCTAGATATTCCACCAATATTAGTTTGAAAAGGTAGTTTTGCAAACGGTAATTCTATAACAGATAGACTAATTTTAAACTTTGTTTCAAGAGGAATTTCATAAACAATATCTCGTAGTTTTTCATGAAATCTGGAAAAAGCATCGTCAATTTCAGTTTCATACATAGGCCTCTGCAGTAAAACACCAAAATTATCTATAGCAACACGACCCACAACATCACTTTGCCTTCGTACCCAAGATATTTTATCCGCTAATTGATTTAATGCTTTATGAACATTTTCTTTATCTTCACTATCAAACATTTCTTTCAAATTTGTGATTTCTATAAACAAAACAAAGTTCTGTTCTGCATAGCGAAACCCCCTATCTATAGAGGATAAAAACAATTGTAAAAAAGCTTTTTGATCAATAATTCCGACAGAATCATCAATGATGTCCCCATCATTTTCTTTTTCTAAAATTTGGCAATATAGTTGCAATCGCTTAGCATTATCCATGATTTCAGATAATGCTGAACTATCTAAAGGCTTACGTAGTAAATTATTACAAAAACCTTCTATAGCATCTTTTTCATTCGCATCTTTTGATAATAAAACAATATAAGGGCGAGCTGTCACCTTACCTAAAGATTTAAGTAAATCAAAAACAAATGAACGAACATTTTTTAATGGAGATGGGTCAATAAAAATACAATCAAATACACTCTCTTTAATTTGTATTAAAGCTAGGTTTTTATTCTCTTCGACTGAAACACTATGCCCCACTTGCTCTAACTTAGAAGTCATCAATTGGCAAACTAAAGGGTCACGATCAATAATTAAAACATTCATAAAAAAATCCTAGAAACTTTTGAAACTACATACACTCTTTACTATAGCAATATAAAATTAAAGAAGTATATCCAAAACTACATATTTGAATAATTTGGCCCTCCGCCACCTTCTGGAGCAACCCAATTAATGTTTTGAGTAGGGTCTTTAATATCACAAGTTTTACAATGTATACAGTTTTGAGCATTGATTTGCAGCTTAGGCTCTACACCCTCTTCTTTAATTATTTCATACACACCTGCGGGACAATATCGCTCTTCTGGAGCATCATATTTTGGCAAATTAATTTGCACTGGAACATTAATATCTTTTAATTGTAAGTGGCATAGCTGATTTTCTTCATGGTTTGTTCCTGTATTAAACACAGATGAAGTTTTATCAAAAGTAATAACACCATCAGGTTTTGGATAGTTGATTTTTGGCATTTCATTTGCAGGTTTTAGAGCCTCATGATCAGCTCGATTATGCTTTAAAGTACCAGAAAAACGCCCTCTAGTCAGAGTTTCAAAAGCAGAGCGAAGCATTCCAAGCCATAACCCTCTATGAAAGGCAGGACGAATATTCCGTACTTCATATAGTTCTTCCACCAACCAGCTATCTTGTATTTTTTGACTATAAGCAAGACATTCTTTAGATACAGGCGTTTCTTTCGCAGTTATATGTTCAAATATAGCCTCAGCTGCAAGCATGCCAGACTTCATAGCCGTGTGATTTCCCTTAATTTTAGGAACATTTAAAAAACCTGCTGTATCACCAACTAAAACCCCACCAAGAAAAGTAAGTTTCGGAATCGATTGATAACCACCCTCAGATAAAGCTCTTGCACCATAGGATAAACGCTTGCCACCTTCCAAATATTTTTTAACATCAGGGTGCAACTTCATACGCTGCATTTCCTCAAATGGAGATAAATATGGATTCTCATAATCCAAGCCAACTACAAAGCCTAAAGAAACTTGATTATCATTCATGTGATACATCCATGAACCGCCATAAGTCTTTGTATCTAATGGCCAACCTACAGCATGAACCACCAAGCCTTCATCATGTTTGTCGGCTGGTATTTCCCAAATTTCTTTAATACCAATGCCGTAAGTTTGATAATCACAGTCTTTTCTTAGACTGTACTTTTCAAATAATTCTTTTGTTAGTGAACCTCTGCAACCCTCACTAAAAATTGTTTGCTTTGCATACAACTCCATTCCGCATTCATAGCTATCTTTTTTGCTACCATCTTTGGCAATGCCCATATCTCCCGTAGCAACACCGATAACTTCTCCATCTGAGCCATATAAAATTTCTGTCGCAGCAAAACCAGGATATATTTCAACTCCCAGCTCTTCGGCTTGCTCTGCAAGCCAACGACCCAATTCTCCGATAGAAATAATATAATTATCGCTACCTTTTGGGCTTTTCATTTGCGGTGGAACCATAAGAGGAACAGACTTTTTCTCTGTCCTAAAAACAAACTTTTCTTTAGTGGCTTTAGTTTTAAGCGGAGCATTTTTAGTCGCCCAATCAGGAATAAGCTCATCTAATGCTCTAGTTTCAAACACAGCACCTGACAACAGATGAGCGCCAACCTCTGAGCCTTTTTCAAGAATACAAACACTAATTTCTTCGGATTTTTCTTCTGCAAGTTGCATTAAACGAATAGCTGCTGATAAACCAGCGGGGCCAGCACCAACAATTACAACATCATACTCCATACTTTCTCTGAAGTTTTCGTTCTGTTGTTCTTGATTATCATTACTCATGTGTCACCTAGGGTCAGGAGCTATTAATTTTATGTATTCTGCGTAGTTAAATTTATTTATCCAACAATGCAAATATCGTAGTACATAGTGGTTCTATGTTCAAGATGTTTAAAGCAGTTGGTGAATAAATTTAACACGCTCTTTGGGTCACCTTTCTAAGGCTGTTGCAATGTTGCTATAATACAGATTTCTTATTATGTCAAATTAGTGTCTGCTAATTAAAATTTAGGAGGCGTTGGTTTTGATTTACGCACAGGTTTACTAGGCTGCTCTAGCTTATAATCTTTAAGTGCTTTATTCATCATAGCATCTGGCACAGTCTGCATTACTGCCTTACGTGTCCATAACAAAGCACATTTTATTTTCTTATCGGGATAAATGTCTTGCAGTGCCTTACGATATGATGCCATTTGTAAAATATGTTGTTTTGGTATTTTATCCGCATTATCTGGTATGTAGCGACTATTTTTATAGTCCACTATCCAAACATTTTTTTCATCGACAACTAGGCGATCTATGCTCCCAGACATTAGATGTTCTTCGCCATTTTTATCTATCTTACCTTCAATAGAGACCTCTGCCCTAGAATTCTCACCAAATAACACACCAAACTCTGAATCATTTATGATACCGTCAACTTGCTTATAAATTCGATTTTGTTCACGCTCTGGTAAATCCCACGATTTTTTCTTTAAATAGCGTTTACTTGCATCTTCACGCAAATTTTCTGGTATTAGAGGTAAAAACTCTAATAAATGATGGACTATATTACCGATTGTTTTGCTTTTAGTTTCTTCAGATGAATGCAAAGGAGATGGAGCGTCAATAATATCATTATCATTACTAATTTCTTGCTGCTCATAATACTCCATAGATGGGGTAAAACGCTTTACTGATGCTGATGTATTTGCAACACTAGTTTTTGCCCATAAAGGCACACCACTTTTTCGTTTTTTCTTTGGTAAACGCACACCATCATCTTTGGCTCTTGCTGTTTGTGGAGACGTATAGGTTATTATATCTTTCTTATCACCAATATATTCAATTTCTTCTTTTAGATTATCTTCTATACCGTTTTTAATTAAATCATACCAAGAATTTTCTGGGCGGCCTTTACTATTTTGATAGCCACGGACATAAAGCCTATCTTCCGCTCTTGTCATTGCTACATACAATAAACGTCTATATTCTTGGTCTCGCTCTTGTTCTACTAGTTCTCTTTGTTCAGTGAATTTCTTATTTTCCAGCTCTGCGCGAGGTACCCACAGGGGGACTTTGCGTTCCCCTTTTGGCCAAAGTAATTTTGGACGAGTTCGTGTATTATTAGCAGGAACTGTTGTAGTATCTGGCAATATTACAATTGGAGCTTCTAGTCCCTTCGCTCCATGAACAGTCATAATCCTTATTTTAGGGTTGTGCTTGTCACCACTAATTTCACGTTTTATTTCTGATGCTCCTGCATCAATCCACGATAAAAAGCCTTGCAATGACGGTATATTGTTTTTTTCAAATTGTTCTAAAGTATTTATAAATTCAACTATTGCATCTTCCGCATCAAACCCAAGCCGACTATACATTGCAAATAATCCTGAGCTTTTATCTGCAGGGCATGGCTTCATCAATATATTTGTATAGAAATCATATGGTCGTTTTTCTGTTGACGCATCTATAGCATCTTCTAAATATGATACAATTCTTTCACATTTTAATGTAGTTTGCCTTTTTTCTTTTAGTGTATCCCATAGTGAGCTTTTGCGATCCAAAGCTATCTCCTCTAGCTCTTTATCGTTTAAACCAATTATCGGAGATTTTAAT
>JAJFGX010000095.1 GCA_021775895.1 Alphaproteobacteria bacterium
TGGCCCTCCCCTGCGCTTCAATTTTTTATTAGGGTTGTTTCCACAATAAAAATTACCGCCAATATTTTGTGGCGCGCCTGCAAGTGCAGTTATGGTTAATTTATTGTCATCACACCAAAAACTACCACCAATATTTTCTGGCGCTCCTTTAAGTGTAGTTAGCTGGTTATCATGGCAGAAAAAATGACCTTTAACTATTACCATGGTTAGATTAGGTGATTTTTTTAAGCTTTTGTATGATATATTTAAATCATCATCAACAGTGATATCACCTGTGTTTGTGTCTTCTGTGTATTCAACACCAATTTTATCAAGGAATTCTTTTGCCTCAATATTTGAACTAGAACTTGATCCAGAATTATTATTAAATTGCCTTTGCATTAAACGTCCTAAAAATAGATATAAGATGAAAACATATTACTCTTAAGCCGATAAAAGGTATATGTCAAGCCATTTGTGTAAATCAATGGGTTTTTAATAAATAAGTTGAGAAGGTGTACAAGGTACAGCTTAATGTTACTCTGTGTAATGAGTGCATAAAACTGTGTAAGCAGCTTTAATGTCAGGTAAAGCACGTTCAACCGCCTCTTCACCTTCATCTATTAATTCTTCTGCACGGTCAAATTCCATTAGTCCAATATGACCTATTCTGGGGCTAATTAGTACATCTGGTGGATCGCCAGCTAGTCTTGAGCGTGCCAAACGATCTTGTGCGATATTCATTGCAGATACCATTGTGCCGAACATGCTGGGTGAGTGTTTTTTTCGACTGAAAATACGTTGGGTTAAAGGCATTGTTTTTGCTTTGTGTACTTCTGGATTTTTATCATCTTCATCTAATATATCAAAACCAGCTATTTTTGGTACTTGATCACTAGGGTTTGCAGCTTTACCAATTAAATCACCATTTGGGTTCACGGCAATAGTCATGCGAGCGCCCAAAGCTTGACAGGGTGAAACAGGCACTGGATTAACTAAAGCACCATCAATTAACCATCTATTATTCATGAAGACAGGAGGAAAAACCCCTGGTAGAGAGAAAGATGCACGCATTACATCTACCAATTTTCCTGATCTAACCCAAACCTCGTGTCCTGTGGTTAAATCAGTGCTTATAGAAATAAATGGGTATGGAAGGTCTTCAACTTGCATGTCTTCAAAATGTTTATGCATGAGTTTTAAAAGGCGTCTACCACTGATGATGCCACCGCCTCTAACATGAAAATCTAAATATGATAAAATTTTAAGTCTATTTAAAGAACAAGCCCAATCTTCCACTTCATCAAGTTTACCTGCTAGATGTGCACCACCTATTAATGCACCCATAGAAGTTCCAGATACAATTGTTGGTGTTATACCATGGCGTTTTAATGCTCTTATTACACCTATATGTGCAAAACCCCTAGCTAAACCGCTACCTAGAGCAATTCCTATTTGCGGTGGAGGTAAAAATTTAGGTGTTGATGTCTTTTTGTTCTGCTTTGTTGTTTCTTTTTTATTATTTTTTTTACGGAACATGCTATCTTCACTATAAAATATTTATACGATATAACAATTATAGTATAACTTTTAAAAACTCTTTGCAATGAGGTTTAATTTGTCGTTAGAAAAAAATAAGCAACAGGAATATGTGACAACAGGAACTTTGATGCAAAGAATCTTGCGTAATTATATTCGTCCACATCTTTTAACCATTGGTCTTGCGACATTCTTTATGATATTGGCGGCTGCAATGACTGGTGGTCTAGCAAAGTTGATGGAGCCAATTATTGATGATGTATTCTCTGCTGATGGTGCTAATCATTTATGGCCTGTGGCTTTTGCTGTGTTCGGAGCATTCAGTTTACGTGGAATCGCAACATACGGTCATACTGTATTAATGAATAAGGTTGGGCAAAGCGTTATTGCAACAGTGCAGAGGGAAATGTTTGCTCATTTAATTAGCATGGATTTATCTTATTTTTATAAATTAACCAGTGGTCATTTAATAACACGAATTATATCAGATACGACGATTATGCGTAGTGCCGTTATAGACAGTATTACTGGTATTGCTAAAAGTGCTTTAACACTCTTAATTTTAATGGGTGTAATGCTTTATCAAGATTGGCGATTAACATTAGCCTCTATGTTTGTATTTCCAGTAGCGGCCTTTTTGGTGGCAAAACTTGGTAGACGGTTACGTGGACTGTCCATGAATATGCAAGAGGAAACGGGTGAGCTTTCCAGTCTTTTGAACCAAAGTTTTCAAGGTATAAGGCATATAAGAGCATATGGTTTAGAACAACATGAAGAAACAAGGATTGGAAAAACCATTACTAAGCTTTATAAACTATATTGTAAGGCGACTCGCATGTCAGCGCTTGCAACCCCAATGTCAGAGATTTTAAGCGGTTTTGCAATTGTCACTATAATTGTTTATGGCGGTTATCAAGTAATTGAAGGAACGACTACACCTGGTAAGTTATTTTCTTTTATCACGGCTTTTTTGCTTGCTTATGAGCCTATGAAGCGACTAGCAAAATTAAATACAGTGTTGCAAACAGGTCTAGCTGCCGCAGAGCGTGTATTTGAAATTATTGATATAAAATCATCTGTTGTCTCTAAAAGCAAAGCCGATGTTTTACAGTTAAGTAATGCTCCTGCTCTTAGTTTTGCTAAAGTTGCCTTTTCTTATTCTGATGAAAACAATAAAAGCAAAGGTGCTTTAGATGCTATATCTTTTGAAGTTCCAGCTGGAAAGACTGTGGCTCTTGTTGGCCCATCAGGAGCTGGAAAGACAACAATTATTAACCTTGTTCTACGTTTCTATGATGCTAATTCTGGATTAATAAGTATTGATGGAAAAAATATTAATGATGTGACTCTGGAGAGTTTAAGGTCACATATTTCTTTAGTTAGCCAAGATGTAACAATTTTTAATGATACTGTTAGTGATAATATACGCTCTGGTAGATTTGATGCTAATGATAATGAAATAGAAGAGGCTGCAAAAGCAGCAACCGCTCATGACTTTATCATGGATTTGCCAGATGGTTACAATACAAAGCTGGGTGAACATGGTTTAAAATTATCAGGTGGACAAAGGCAACGTATAGCAATTGCACGGGCAATGTTACGTAATGCTCCATTATTATTACTTGATGAGGCAACCTCAGCACTTGATAATTCATCGGAGCGTGCAGTACAACAAGCGTTGCAAACATTGCAAAAAGGTAGAACAACTCTTGTGATAGCGCATAGGTTGTCAACTGTACAAAATGCAGATATCATATATGTGATGGATGAAGGTTCTATTCTGGAACAAGGAACTCATAAGGAGCTATTAAAACAAAATGGACTCTACAAAAAACTCTACGGTAAAGACCAAAATTGATAAAATAGGCAGTCAATTATTGAGTCTAGTCTTTTATTTACTTATTGGCTGGGTGTTTGCAGTGACGTGTTTATTTGTTTTGCAAAGGCAGTTGCAATATTTTCCAGATAGCCTACCTATTGGCACCCCTGATTCTTCTGTAATATCAACTATGCATAGTGTATCTATGTTGACTAGAGATGGTATAGTTTTAAATAGTTGGTATAGTCCACCAAAATCAAATGAACACCCCGTAATTGTTTTCTTTCATGGCAATGCTGGAACTGTTCGAAATAGAATCAATAAAGCAAAATTTTTTAGTGAATATGGTATCGGAGTTTTATTGGTTGAATATCGTGGATATGGTGGTAATCCCGGTAAGCCAACTGAAGGTGGTTTATATGCTGATGGTAGAGCTGCATTTAATTTTTTAATAAATAGAAAAAAAATAAATGCAAGTCGTATAGTTATATATGGTGAAAGCATAGGCACAGGTATAGCGACACAAATGGCGATTGAGTATGAAGAAGTAGGTTTAGTGTTAGAAGCACCATTTAGCAGTGTAACATCTTTGGCAAAACGGCGTTATCCATGGGTTCCAGTGGATGTCTTATTATGGGATAAGTATGATAATTATAGAAAAGTAGCTCATATAGATAGCCCTGTTCTAGTCATACATGGTACAAATGATACTGTTGTTCCATATGTTGAAGGTGAAAAATTGTACAATAAAGCAGCATACCCTAAGGACTTAGTAACTATTGATGGAGGGAAACACTCTAACTTATATGATTATACACAAACTGGGAGGTCAATTATTTCTTTCTTAAAGCAAAATAATATTTTAATGAAATAATTATTTTTTTATTTTATAAACTTTTTATTAACTATTATTATGCGATGATAGGAATATAGGCAGAAAATAGCCTTGGTATGGAAGTACCCATATCTTGTATGTAGTAACTAAAACACACAACCTAGAAAAGGGAGAAAAACAATGGCAGGAGAAATAACTCTAACCGCAGCTCTGAGATCGAATCTACAGAGCCTGCAAAAAACTACAACTCTTTTGGACATCACACAAGGTCACTTGGCTACTGGTAAGAAAGTAAACAGTGCACTTGATGATGCGACAGCATTCTTTGCATCGCAAGCATTGTCCGATCGTGCTGGTGATTTAAATCGTCTTTTAGATGGTATTGGTCAGTCTGTTCAAGTTTTAAAAGCAGCCGACCAAGGTATTACATCTTTAACTAATCTAGTTGAACAAGCTCAATCTATTGCTGAAACTGCTCGTGATCAGGCATCTGGTGCGGCAGCTATTACAAGTGGTAATATTTCAGCAACAGAACAAGCTGATTTAACTACTATCGCTGGTATAGCCACTGGTGATCAGTTTAGCTTGCAAGCAGGAACTGGTAACCCGATTACAACTTTCACAATTAGCACAGGCGATAGCTTGTCAGATTTGGCTAGCCAAATTAATGGTACTTCTGGGTTTTCTGCACAAATTGTTGCAGAAGGTGCTGCAGGTGCTTCTACTGATCGTCGTTTGGAAATTAGAACAACTAATGGTGAAGATCTAATATCAGCTGAGGTAACAAATACACCACTAGCAACTTTAGGTGCCCTAGCGGATAGCTCTGGTACATTCGCCGGTACTGAAGCGGCGACAAGTCAGCCTCCACAAGATCGTGTTCAATTAGAATCAGATTTTAATGCGATTAGAACACAGATAGATCAGTTAATCCAAGATACTGGTTTCCGTGGTACTAACCTACTTAACGGTGACGGTTTGACAGTTCAGTTTAACGAAAAAAACACATCATCTATTACTGTTGCTGGTACAACTTTTGATTCATCAGGATTAAATATTTCTGCTGCGACATTTGATACAGATGCTAATATTCAGCTATCACTTGATGGTTTGACAGCGTCTCTGGATCAGTTGCGTTCACAAGCACGTACATTTGGTGGTAACTTATCTATTATTCAAAACCGTGAAGATTTCACGAAGGGTATTATTAATACACTTCAAGAAGGTTCTGATAAATTAGTACTAGCAGATCCAAACGAAGAAGCTGCGAAACTATTGTCTTTGCAAACGTCACAACAGTTAGGTATTACCTCTCTATCGTTGGCATCGCAAGCTCAACAATCGGTTCTACGTTTATTCTAATCGTTGGAACAAAAAGATACAAAAATGCCGACAGTATTTATTTACTGTCGGTTATTTTTATAGTAATTCCACTTAATTTTGAAGCAATTCTGAATAAACCGATAATGTTTCATTGCACATTTTTTCATTCATAAAATTATTAGCAACATGGCTCATTGCCTGCGTTGCAAGTAAGGCTCTTTGTCCTGCATCAAGTGAAAGAGCTGTATCTATGGTTTGTGCTAACATCTTAATATCACCTGATGGTATTAGCCAACCTGTTTCACCAGAGCGTATAGTTTCCTGAAAACCACCATGATCTGTTGCAATTACAGGTCTACCCATCGCTTGTGCTTCAATTGGAATTCTACCAAAACCCTCTGGCTTTGTTGCTGGACAGACAATGACACTGGATATCATATATGCAGCTGGCAAAT
This sequence comes from Alphaproteobacteria bacterium, assembly GCA_021775895.1. GTDB lineage: Bacteria > Pseudomonadota > Alphaproteobacteria > Micavibrionales > CSBR16-224 > JAJFGX01. Next base: position 5,951 of record JAJFGX010000095.1, read on the forward strand.
CATCGCAATGATCAATGATTCGTATTTGTCCATTTAGTCTCGATTCTTGAATGTGCTTTTCTAGCTCAGCTCGATAATTACCTTTTTTATCTTTGCCTGCAAATACACAAAAGAAGTTTTTGTGGTTTAAAAGCTTAAGAGCATCAATACATTCATGATGACCTTTACCTCTGGTAAGTCTAGCAGGTAGTATAATAATGGAAGAACCATCAGGAACACGCCAATCTTTAGATATTTTAATCAACCTATCAGGAGTGACGCTATTTGGGTGAAACTTTTCTAATGATACGCCTCTATGTATTACACGTATTTTCTCAGCTGGTACATTGTATTCTGTTTGTAAATATTCAGCTAAAAAATTAGAAACAGTAATTACAATATCACCTTTAGTGATTGAAGAATTATAAAATCGTTTGATACCACTGCCTATATTATGAGCTGCATGGCAACTAGTTACATAGTGAATATCAGAATCTTTAGCCGCAGTCTCAGCACTCCATGCGGGGGCTCTACTGCAAGCATGTACTAACTGCACCTTATACCGCTGTATAATATTCTTAAGGTGCTTAATATTTCGTTTAATTGTAAGTGGGTTTTTGCTATGCACTGGTAGGTCTATATGTATTCCGCCAGCACGTATAATTTTATGAACCAATGCTCCACCAGAGGATACAACAATTGACGTAGCACCAGCTGAGGTTAAAGCTGCATTAATATCTACTACACCTTGTTCAACCCCACCGCCGTTAAGTGCAGGTATAACCTGCATAATAACGGGAGGGCGATTCGATACAAAACACTTATCAATATGGTTTTGCTGCTCATTAATTTTTAGCATTTTGTTAGATAGAACTTTCAATCCATTTTTTGCAGTCTTCTTTTCCCATTGCACCAACGTGTTGAGCAACAATCTCTCCACCTTTAAATAGCATTAGTGTAGGGATAGAGCGTACGCCATATTTAGTTGGGCTTTCAGGACTTTCTTCAATATTGACTTTAGTCATTTTTACAACGCCGTCCATTTCATCAGAAAGTGTGCTCATTACAGGGGCGAAAGCCTGACAAGGGCCACACCATTCTGCCCAGAAGTCAACAAGAACTGGTAGGTCTGATTCTAATACTTCAGTTGTAAATTCATTATCTTTTATTGCATGTACACTCATAGTTAAACTCCTTTTGTCGATTGTTTAGAAAAATAATATATCATGTTTATTAATGGATTTATATAAATATAATAGCATTAACACCATAAAAGACTTCACATATGTACTGTAATAGTGTATATATACATATCTTATATAAGAATCATAACGGATATTTGCATTTTATGTGTAAATGGGGTAGTTTTGTAAGTTAATTTTAATAAATTGCGTTATTTGGTACAAATAGTACTTAAATGTTAGAAAAAAGGTTGGTTTAATGCTGAATCCACAGCAAACAGATAAAGAAAAGGAATCTGCGGATACGTCTGTGCAAACAGATGCGAGCTCTCAGCCAAAACGAAAAGGTGGTTTCCTACCTTGGGAATATGCTAGAGAGCTGTGGGGTGACCATAGATTCTGGAAGCAAATGACCGTTGTTAAGGGTGGTATTGGTATTATTGCTACGGGTGCTTTATTAATACCAACAGTTTTAAGTATGCCTTTTATGTTGGCAGCATCAGCTGTGGCATTAACTGGAGTTTTATTGGCAGCAGCTGTTTTTAGTGTTGGTTATGGTATATATGGATTATCAAGCACTTGTAAACATGCAAAAAGTAAGATTAAAAATAAATTTAATGATGCTTCTTCCCCAGATGAGCAAGGTATTAGTCCTGCCATAGATGCCCCAAGTGATGATATTTCTTTATCTGATACAAGAACAGCTTTCCAAGATATGTTATTAAAAAAATGGCCATTTAAACAAATAGCAGCAAGTAGTGTTGCTCAGAAAATTGGAAAAACAGAAGTTTGGAAAAAATTCTCTAGCTTTATGGCTGAAAGCGATAATTTATTAGATACACTCACAGTTAAGAATTCAGCGGCAAGTGTGGTTATTTTTGGTAGTATATTGCTTACAACCCAAGCGGTTGTGCTACCTCTTTTTATACCTATTGCTATTGTTGCATATTCTGTTGCCTCATTGGGACTTGGAGCTTATATGGCATATGATGGTCTGACTTCTTTAAAAGACCAAAAAGAGAAAAAACTTAAATTAGAAGAAGAAAAAAAACTTGCCGCTGCCTTAAAATTAGAAAATGCTAAGACTAAGAAAATGGGTGGCATACGCTTTAAATTTTGGCAAGCTAAAGAGGTTAATACCAAGACTCAAGAAGAGCCAATTAATGATAACAAACCAACTACAGCCGCAATAAAAAATAATAATAAGCAACCATAGTATTTTACGCTTGACAAAGATAAGTAAAGACACTATGTTATATAAAAACATGAGGAGAAAATTAATGGTAGAATCAGTTGAAACAAAAAAACAGCAAACATCTGAAGAGAGTCACTACATAATGAAGTTTGCTTTAAAATATACTAGTTTTGAATTTAAGGATAATATGTTTCCTTCTGATAAATTTATTTTCAAGCATTTGCCTGAGGCAATTAATAAAGATAGAAAAGTAGCAAAAGCTGTAAAAGTGGCTGTTGGTGCTGCTGCTATAACAACTGCTGCTGTTTTGGGTGGTGTAGTTGCACCAGCATGTATGGCAATTTTTGGTGGCTTATCTGCTGGAATGGCATTATACGTTGGGGCAATTAGTGCTGTGGTAGGTGCTATGAGCGGTATTGTCGCATTTGATGAAGCTAAAACAATAAAGGAACACCATGCCTCAGGTATTGGTAGACATATTGCAGCTAAACATATTATGCAGAAAAAGAAAGACTGGAGCAATGATAGGCAACTTAAGGCAAAACAAGCAAAAGAAGCAAAGCTTATCCGTCAACAGAATCAAACACCTTCAGACCAAGGTAAAATATCCAGTGTATTATCAGGTGTAAACTCAGCTAAAGATGCTTGGAACAATACAGTTACTGATGAGAGTAAGGCTAAAATCCAGAAGGGCTTGGATACAGCTCAAGAAGTGGCAACAGAAAAACTAAACAAAGCTAAAGATGCGGTGAGTGATGTGGCAAGTGACGCAGTTGATAATACAAAACGCAAGATGCTTAAAATAGTTAAAAAATTAAGAAAATAGATATAAATAATTATAGTTTATCTGTTTTTACTCTTTTGTCTTTGCAATAAGATAAGTTTAGAGTAGACTTTTAGTGATATGAGGCAATTATACCATTTATGGCTTCATCCTTTTTCAAGAAAAGTACGAATTGCACTTTTAGAAAAGGGGTTGGAGTTCGAACTCAAAGTTGAAAAAATATGGGAGCGGCGCACAGAGTTTTTAACACTCAATCCCGCGGGTGATGTTCCTGTGTTGGTTGAGCCAGATGGAACTATTCTGACAGATTCCCAAGTTATCGTTGAATATCTTGATGAAGTTTATAATACCACAGATTTAATTGGTAGAGATCCTTTAGTACGGGCAGAAACACGTCGTTTAGTTGCTTGGTTTGATAAAAAATTTAATGAAGAAGTTACCGAAAATCTTGTTGGTGAGAAAATGATGAAACAGTTTCTTAAAATGGGAGAGCCACATGGCCCTGCAATTCGTGCTGGACATGCAAATATTCACTATCACTTAGATTATATCGGATTTTTAATGGAACAACGTCGTTGGCTTGCTGGTGATGCTTTTTCTTTAGCAGACATTACAGCGGCGGCACATCTATCTACAATTGATTATATTGGTGATGTTCCTTGGGACAAGCATCAGGCAGCTAAAGACTGGTACGCTCGTATAAAGTCTCGACCAAGTTTTAAACCGTTATTGGAAGACACTATTCCAGGGTTTACACCCCCACAACATTATAGCATTGAAAATTTTTAGGTAGAAACAGGCGAAAAATCTATGTCAGGTAATAAGTTAGGTACAAAATTATCTGGTTTTCCAGCAAATAAAAAATTATTTTGTTTTGGCTTTGGCTATACAGCCGCTGCTTTAGCTCTACAGCTATTGCAATATGGTTGGTCTATTGGCGGTACAACTACAGACAATGATAAACTCAAAGTTCTAAAAGATAATAATATTGATGCTCTAATTTTTGATAAAACCCACCCTATTTTTTCTATTGATAAGCTATTACATGATACAACCCATATTTTGTTATCAATTCCACCGGGAGAAGACGGGGATATTGTTTTTGAATTTCATGGAGATGAAATAAAATCTTTACCTAATTTAGAATGGGTTGGTTACTTATCAACGACATCTGTTTATGGCAATTATAATGGTCAATGGATAGATGAAACAGCGATTACTTCTCCAATTAATCGTAGGGGTTCCTTGCGTTTAAAAGCAGAAGAGCAATGGACGGAGTTATTTTTGGAACAAGGTTTGCCAATGCATTTTTTCCGTTTAGCAGGTATTTATGGGCCAGGTCGTTCAACTTTAGATGTAGTGAGAGCAGGCAATGCACGCCGTATATTAAAAGAAGGTCATGTTTTTAATCGTATGTATATAGATGATATCGTTCAGTCATTAATGGCATCTATGATGCATCCGCATGCAGGTGAGATATATAATTTAGGTGATGATCTACCCACACCCAGCCATGAAGTAATTAAATATTCATGTGAGTTGTTAAAAATGGATGTGCCAGATTTGATTCCATATGACGAAATTGATTATTTAGCCCCGATTGTAAGAAGTTTTTATCAAGATAACAAACGCATAAAAAATGATAAAATTAAAAAAGATCTTATGGTTGAATTATTATATCCAGATTATAAAGCTGGTTTAAATGCTTGCTTTGCATTAGAACAAAGCTTACTTAAAATTTAAATTGGTTATGCTATGTCTGTAAAGAAAACAAACAAAGAACAAAACATTGCAGTTATTGATATTGGTTCTAATGCTGTTAGGCTTGTGATTTATGATGGGCTTAAGCGTTGTCCAATTAAAATCCATACAGAGCGTAATATTTGCGGGCTTGGGCGTGATATTTTAAATACTGGGCATTTAAACCCTGAAGGAGTAGAGCAGGCTCTAGACAGTCTTGGACGCTTCTCTGGTATGTTAGAAAGTTTAAAGATAAAGACAGTCTTTACAATTGCAACTGCAGCTTTGCGAGATGCAAATGATGGCAATAAATTTGTTAAAAAAGTAGAAGATAAATTTGGTATTTCTATTAATGTAATTAGTGGAATTGAAGAGGCATATTTATCTGCTCAAGGAGTTGCTGCAGGTTTTGGACAAGTAACGGGAGTTGTTGGAGATTTTGGTGGTGGTTCTCTTGAGTTAATTGCAATGCATAATGGCAAAATATTAGAGCAAGAAACTCTACCATTGGGAGCATTAAGAATTCTGGCTCTTAAAGGTGAACAAGAAAGATGTGATTATATTCAGCATCATTTATCAAATATTTCTTTGTTGCGTAATAATCAAAAACAAAATTTCTATGTATTGGGCGGGGCATGGCGCTCAATTGGTAAAACTCATATGCATATGACGGACTACCCTCTACAAATTTTAGATCATTATACTATTCGTTATACGCCAGCTGTAGAGTTTATGTCTCTTTTATCTAATCAAAGCTCTGCATCATTAGAAAGAATGGCAGGTCTGCCAGCACGCAGAGTTAAAGATATTCCTCCAGCAGCCTTAGTAATGAAGCATGTATTAAAGTGTTTAAAGCCACAAAATATATGTTTTTCAGCCACAGGGTTAAGAGAAGGTGTTGTATTTGACAGGTTATCTCATCAATTACAAAAACAAAGTCCTTTATTAGCATCTTGTTTGGATTTAGCAGAAAGAACTAGTCGCTCAAGAGAGACAAAACACTTTAAATATATGGCAAAATGGCTACAGCCTTTATTTAAGAATGCCTCATTAGAAGATTTTGATACAACACTGGAATCTGCATGTTTTTTAAGCGATATAGGTTGGTACGAACACGAAGATTATAAAGCTGATAATGCATATCAGCGTATCTTGCATTTGCCATTTTATGGAGCATCACATATGCATAGAGCGATTCTAGCTATTGCAACATATGTAAGATACAAAGGCTATATACGTAGAGTTCCAAGAGAAGATGATGTAAAAGCAGAAATAACAGCATCAGCACAATCTACTTTAACCAGATCACAAGTTGATTTAGCTGTACAGCTGGGGCTTTCGATTCGCCTAGCTCATTTATTAACTGGTGGTGCTTTATCTTTGTTAAAACATACAGAGCTACGCCTAACAGATAAAGTTCTAAGGCTTGTTCTTAGCGGTAAATCTATTGCTCTATCAGGGCATATTATTGAAGATACTTTGAATGATTTAGCCAGATTCTACAAATGCAAATCTATGATAACTCTCGCTCATTAAGTAATTTTTGTCTGATAATTATGTCCTGTAGAGGGAATCTTAACCTTTGTTTTCTATAATATCTTATAAGGCAAGAATTTTATAGAATAGAAGAGGATAAGATAATATGGCAGTACTTAATAAAAATGAAATGTTAGAAAAAGCAATTAAAACAGAAAACCTAGAATTACTTAAAAGTGTTTTAGAAGATGCTGAAATAGACGATCTAGCTTTAGGAGAAAAGAAAGAACATCCATTATTATACTTATCCAATAATACAGAAGAATTAAATTTGAGTGAGGTTTTTACTATATTGCTATTAAATAAGTTTGTTGAGAGTGGCATGGATTTACTTTCAAGGGAGCATGATAAAGCTCCAACATTGGCAGCAGAGGCACTTGCTACACAGAAATTATCATGGCAGGAAAATATATTCTTGATGGTGAATGCTCTTCATCAGTCTTTAACTGATATTGAAAGTGATCCTGATAGTTTAGTGCAGGAAATAGCAGATGTGGCACTAGAGAATTTTCAAAAGAGTTTTAATCAGGGTGTATATAAAAATCCTTTCTATGATATGAAACTTATGTTGAGGTCTTTATCGGCTCTGCCTAAAAATACTGAAGTGCCAGAATTTGATGTAGTTATGAAAGCCATTGATGATGGTCTTTTTGATGTTGAAGATTTAGTCTCTATAGTTTCAAAAAATGAAGAAAAAATAGATGACATACTCAATGGAAAATATGTAGGTGACGTGCTTATAGAGAAAGATAGTGATGTCGCTAGACTAATCATTGAGAGAATGGAAGAAAAATATGTTGGACAAGAAGGGCCAATAGAGCAAGCAAAAACCATGATGCATCGGATTGAGTTTAATGAGCGTAGAGCTCCAGAAGGTGTTAAGTTGCCAAAACAAGGTATGCATATGGGTTTTGCGGGTAATCCTGGAACTCTAAAAACTACAATGGCTCGTGAATATTCAGATTTACTACACTCTCTTGGTCGTAGTAATGGGAATTTTGTTGAATTAACTCGTGAGAAAATTGTTGGCGCACATATTGGAGAAACAGAAAAGAAAATCAATGAGTTCATTGAAAAAGCAATGGGTGGCGTTTTATTCATTGATGAGGTACATAACCTTGTTGTTGATGGAAAAAAAGATAAGTAAGATTTTGGTATGCGTGTAGTTGAAGCTTTGGTAGGAGCAATGGAACGTCACCGTGACGAGCTTACAGTATTTGTTGCTGGTTATGAAGATGATATAGAAAGGTTTTTAAGCTCTGATCCAGGGCTGCGTGATCGTTTTTCAAGAGTAGTTAGATGTCATGATTATAATGAAGATGCTCTCTCAAAAATTATGGACATTCATTTAAAAGAGCATAGTTTAACTATGTCTGACGATATAAAAGAACAAGCAATTAAAAGTGTCATGGAATATAAAGAAAAAGTTGGTGCAAGAGAATTTGGTAATGGTAGGGTTATTCGTAACTTTGTTGAACAATTGCCAGATTACATGGCAAATCGTGTATGCAATGATAGAGCGATGGATAATGCAACACCAGATGAATTAAATGCTGTGCATATAGAAGATGTAAATTCCTATGTGGCTACACTATTAGATGGTGTTAAGAACGTTAAGAATGAGCAAAAAAATTCTGATGGTCATAGAATTGGGTTTAGAGCAAAGCTAAAAACTCCGGCCTAATTTATTATTGTTCTTAATTATTGGTTGAGTTTTGAAGCTATAGTCAGATAGTTTTTTATATAGAGTTTCTATGTCTTGCTTTAGATTGTTAAAATTATCTGTTTTTTCGAATGTTTCTTCATTCATATAAAGGTTGCGTTTTATTTCAAACTGTATTGAATGTATATTATTTTCTGGTTTGCTATGGCGTTTAACAATTTCTGCCCCACGATAACCTTTAATATTTACAGCAACATTATAACCCATTATTTCTAATTCAGTTTTAACAAAATTAAGTAGTTCATCTGAGCATGTTTTTCCATTGCGACTGCCCAATATAATATCCTCATTCTTGTATGAGCCATCTTGATTTGGGCTAGGCATAGAATGGCAATTTATATGAATGACTTTATTAAATTTTTTATGAGTAGTCTCAATAATGTTTCTTAAGTTTTCATGATATTCATCATAGTAATCTTCTATTCTTTTTTCTTTTTCTGCCGATGTCATTGAGTAATTATTATCGTATATAGGGACATTGTTAATACCGTTACATACAGTGCGGCAAAGTCCTCTGCCATTCTTTTCATTGATGCTACCCTCTACGGGAAGTGAGCGATTAGGGTCTATATAAGATCTAGGAAACAAAGCTTTAAGTAATACACTGCCATTTTGTGGTGCATGGCTAAATAGTTCATCGACATACATATCTTCTGCCATACGTAAATCATCAATATCACAAGCAAAGTTAAAATCATCTGGATATTCGGAGCCACTATGTGGGCTATCAAAAACCACAGAAGATGTTTGAATTTCTGATTTTAAGATTTCTATAATTTTTTTCTTTTTATCCATAGCACAATAACTTTATAGGCTAAAATTATATATCGCATGTTGCAATTCAGAAACGCCTTGTCTTTTATGGGAGCTAGTCACAATTGGTGTCGGAAAAGCCGCAGGGTGTTTTTTTAATGCAGCAGTAGTATCTTCAACACATTTGTCTAAAGCAGGCTTTTTAACTTTATCTGATTTTGTCAAAATTACTTGATATGGAACAGCGGCATCATCTAGCATTTTCATTATATCTGTGTCTTTTTCTTTTAATCCATGTCTAGAATCAATTAATACATAGACATGTCTTAAGTTTGGTCTGCCTTTTAAGTAGTCTTTGATTAGAGTATTCCATGCTTTAATTTCTGTTTTTGCAGCTTTAGCATATCCATACCCAGGTAGATCGACTAAACGTAAAGAGCCACCACCAACTTCAAAGAAGTTTAATTGTTGAGTGCGTCCCGGAGTATGTGATGTACGGGCTAAATTGCCCTGCTCTGTCAAAGCATTTAGAAGACTAGACTTTCCAACGTTAGAGCGACCAGCAAAAGCAACCTCAGCCAGAGAAGTATCTGGAAGGACTTCTATAGATGGAACTCCAGCAATAAACTTACAATTGCCAGAGAACATTTGGCGTATGGCTTTTTCTGTAGACATTTTAGTTTATACCTTTTTTGGCTTTGATTTAGGTTTTGCTTTAGTTTTAGTACTATCCGCAGCTTTCGCTTTAGGTTTCGATTTTGACTTTGGTTTAGTCTTAGCTTTAGGCTTCGTTTCTTTATCAGACTCTACTTTTTCTTGGGAGTCGTCGTCTTCTTCCTCATCATCTTTTTTATCTAAATGTCCTAAATGTCCACGTATTATTGAGATTGGCACTCCCATACGCTTCATAATGATGTATTGTTGCAAGATTGTTAGAAGGTTACTGATAGTCCAGTAAATTACTAAACCAGAGGCAAAACGTGCCAACATCACGGCAAATAAGTAAGGGAAATAGTTTTTAATCATAGCTTGTGTAGGATCTGTAGGTTTCGGACTCATACGATTAAGGAAATACATAGAAAGACCCATCAAGCATGGCCACGCACCTATGGTTAACATAGCAGGTGTGTTAAATGGTAGTAACCCAAATAAGTTTAAAAGTGAAGTTGGATCTTTATCTGATAAATCACTAATCCAGCCAAAGAATGACGCGTGACGCAACATAACATTAGTTAAAATCACTTTATACAATGAAAAGAAAATAGGAATTTGAATCAACATCGGCCAGCAACCACTGAATGGGTTAACTCCTTCCTTCTGATAAAGCTCCATAAACGCTTTTTGTAGCTTTTCTCTATCACCTTTGTACTTTTCTTTTATTTTGTTCATTTTAGGCTGCATTTTTGTAACCATAGCCATAGATTTATATGCTTTATAGCTAAGTGGAAATGTTACAGTCTTTAGAATTATGGTTAGAACTATAATTCCAATACCAATATGCCCAAAAAATGTTCCGAGCCATGTTAACAATGAAAATAAAGGTTTGGTCATGAAGTAATAAATACCAAAATCAATAGCCAGCTCTAAATTAGGAATATTATATTGTTCCTCATATTTTTGTAGTATTGGCAGGACTTTTACTCCAGCATAAAGCCTTACTGTGTGATTAACAGTACTATCAATAGGCAGTATATATTCTCTACCAACAATGTCTGTCTGATACTGTTGATTATCCTTTGTACCTGTTCTTAAGTAGCGAAGAGTATTCCTACTGTTGTCATTATCGGGGATAAGTCCAGTGAACCAATATTTATCTGTAAAGCCAATCCAGCCTTTTTCTTCGTGATATGTTTCATTTTCACCTATGTCGATATCATTATAATCAATTTCTTTTAAATCATCTTCAATAAATGCAAGAGGCCCTTCATGCAAAACAAAGAAGCCAGAATAATCTATAGGAAGACTATTCCTAGATAAAAGCCCATACGGATATAATGATGCTGTTTTATTGCTGTTATTGGTTACACTCTGAGTAATTGTAAACATGTAATCATGATCAAGAGTAATGTGTTTTTTAAACAAAAAACCCTGCCCATTATCCCAGCTAAAAATAACTCTATGTGCTACTTCAGCATCACCTTGAACTGAAGTATTTTCAACAAGTTTCCAAATAGTTTTATCATCTGGCAGTATAATCGATGAGTCTTGCTTTGCAATCCAGCCAAAATCGGCAACATATGATTTCTTTCCATGTTCTGGGGTTAGTAAATGCACTAACTCAGTCTTTTCTGTAGTGGTGTAGTAATCAACAAGTGAAATATCATCAAGTTTACTACCTTGTCTGGAAATTGAAACATTTAGATGTTCTGTGTTAAAAGCAATACGCATATCATGCTCTGCACCTAGAATTTCTGCTCGTGAGTGCGGGATATCTTCATATGGTTCTTCTATTGCAGGCTCTATATTTTTTTCAACCATAACTTTTTGCGCACGTTTCTGAGCTTCTAACGCTTCAAGTCTAGGTTTATCAAAAATGAAATAAAAACTAATTAAAATAACTAAGGACAGCACCACAGCAATAATAATATTTGAAGGTGGTAATTGTTTTGGATCATTATGCATATTGTGGTGTGACATTCTTTGTATCTCTTTAAAGTTAGTGTGATTAGAAGTTAATGATGTTTTTTACATCTTTTTTTGCGTCCATACCAGAGAAAACTATCAGGAACAGGATCATAGCCATGTGAACCCCAAGGGTGGCACTTAACAAATCTTTTTACAAAAAGATACCCACCTTTTATAACCCCGTGTTTTACAAGAGCTTCTTTAGCATAACAAGAGCATGTCGGGTGAAACCTACAGCTTGGGCTGGTTAATGGAGAAATTGCTAATTGATAAAAGCGTATTATCAATAGTAGAATATTTTTTGGCATATTTAATGCTTTTTGAACAAAACTATTGTTTGCTCGTTGCAATTTATTGGTCTTATCGTTATTAGTATCTATCATAGCCCATTTTTAAGGCAAAAGTTTTTATATTGCAAACTAAAACTTTCTATCTTGCTGGCAGGAACAGTTATATAATGAATAAAAACAAACAAATACTTTTTGTATTAAAAAATCATTTCACAAATGATAGTCGTGTTTTGAAAGAAGCAAGAACTCTTATTTCAGCAGGATATGATGTTACTATACGCTGTTTATGGGATAAAGGACTCGCAAAACATGAAGTTATTGACAATATAAAAATTGAACGCCTTATTTACTCTAAAAGAGGTGTAAAGAAATCAGCTGTAAAAAAAGTAACAAAATTAATTGAATATTATTATCAAGTTATTAAAGATTCTTCTAAGTTTTCTATTATTCATTGCCATGACTTAGATACTCTACCAATTGGAGTTTTTATGAAGCTTATTAGTTTTGGTAAGAAAAAACTAATTTATGATGCTCATGAATATGAGACGGAACGACACCATATTCATGGATTTTTGAAATTGCTATTTAAAATTACAGAGCGTTTATTTATTTACTTTGCAAATACAGTTATTACAGTTAGCGATGGCATAGCTAATGAGTATGTTAGGTTATATAATATAAAGAAACCTATTCTTGTTCTAAATTGTCCCTCATATAGGAAAGATACACTTGGTAAAGATATTTTCCGTGAGAAGTTTGGAATAAAAAAAGATCAAGTTATTTTTCTTTATCAAGGTGGTTTATATAAGGATAGAGGTCTAGAAACAGTTTTAGAAGCATTCAAAAATGTAGAAGATAAAAATAAAGTTGTTGTTTTTATGGGATACGGAGAGTTTGACACTATCATTAAGGAGAATGCAGCTAAGTATGAAAATATTTTTTACCATGATGCTGTTAGTCCAGATGTTTTACTAGACTATACGTCATCTGCGGATATGGGTGTATTTTTCTGTAGAAATATTTGTTTAAGTTATTATTATTGCCTACCAAATAAACTTTTTGAATATACAATGGCCGGTCTACCAGTTATTGTGTCAGATCTCCCTGAGATGAAAAAAATTGTTAATAAATATAATAATGGTATTGTAGTGCAAGAGAACCAAGAAGATTTTGTTAAGGCTATAAATAAAGTAAGCTTTAAAGATATTAATGATTATAAAAAGAATATATCTAAGGTGAAAGATACTTATAATTGGGAAGAACAAGAGAAAGTTTTGCTTTCTATATATGACGGTTTGGAGGAGCAATGAAAATTAGTTACTTAATTCATAGCTTTCTTAGGCTTAATTTTAAACACACTATAAAATCCGATGGAGTCAATTAAATGCCAAAAAAAATTTATATCCTTATTCCAGCCTATAATGAAGAGGCATCTTTAGCAGAATTACTAGAGGTCGTGCATAATGAGGCTAAAAAACAGTCTTGGGATTATAAAATTATAGCTTGTGATGATGGCTCTTCTGACAAGACACAAGCAATTCTAAAGAAGTCACAAAAGAAATATGCCTTAGATATTATCACTCATAAAATTAATCGTGGGTTGGGTGAGACAGCAAGAGATCTTTTTGAAAAAGTTGCACTAGAAGCGAACGATAATGATGTTATTCTGCGTGTTGAAGGTGATAACACTCACAACCCATCTTATATGACTGATTTGGTTAATAAAATTGATGAAGGATATGATGTTGTTGTTGCATCTAGGTTTGTTGATGGCGGAGGACAAACAGGTTTAAATAAAAAGAAAACTTTTATTAGTAATTGTGCAAATTTATTTATGAAGTTCTTTTTTCCGATTAAGGGGTTTCGTGAATATTCATGTGGTTTTAGGGCATATAGAGCTAGCATTATTAAAAAGTCTATTAAATTCTATGGCAATAATTTTATTCAGCTTAAAGGTTTGGGCTTTACATGCACTTTGGAGAAGCTTGTAAAGCTTAGAATTTTAAAAGCTAGATTTGCCGAAGTGCCATTTGTTCTACAATATGATAAAAAAATCAGTTCTAGCAAAATGGTAGGTAGTATTACAATGTTGGGTTACATTGTAATGGTTATTGTTTATTATTGGCCATGGGGTGGTTGGCGTACAGGTTACGGTCAAAAGCTCAAACAAGAATCTATATAATTTAAGGTAATGATTTTATGTGTGGTATTTGTGGAATATCATCAGCTAATATATCAGTTAATGATAGAAATATTGTAAAAAACATGATGGATACATTGTATCATCGTGGCCCCGATGGTGATGGAATATCTTATGGGCATGACTTTGTATTTGGACACCGTCGTTTAGCAATTATAGATATAGATCATGGCCAGCAACCAATTGCCTCTGAAAATGGCAGATATACTCTTACTTATAATGGAGAAATTTATAATTATATAGAGCTGCGTGATGATTTAAAGAAGCGTGGGGTTAACTTTAGAACAAATTCTGATACTGAAGTTTTGTTGCAATTATTAATTCATGATGGAGTAAAAGCTCTTGATAAATTAATTGGTATGTACGCCTTTGCTTTTCATGATGGAGAAACAGGGCAAGTTATATTGGCAAGAGATGAGTTTGGTATTAAACCTCTTTACTATACAATAACCGATAATGGTTCGTTAGTTTTTGCATCTGAAATTAAAGCAATATTAAAACACCCATCAGTTAAAGCGGTTAGATCAAATGATGGATTGATGCATTATTTGACTTTTCAGTTATGCCTTGGTGATGGAACACTGTTCTCTGGTATTAAGAAATTGAAACCAGGGTTTTATATTCTTTTTAATGCTAAAAACACTAAGGATATTAAGCAACAGAAATATTGGGACTGCGAGTTTAAAATTGATGAAGTCCATACTGAAAGTTATTTTCTTTCAAAGCTAGATACGTTACTTGAAGATAGTATTAATCTGCAACTTCGTAGTGATGTTCCTTTAGGAACTTATCTTTCTGGCGGTGTAGATTCAAGTTTGATTACAGCCATTGCAGCAGGACAGTCAGATAATAAAATCTCTAGTTATCATGGACGTTTTGCGGAAGGTAATGATTATGATGAATCTGAATATGCTAAAATGGTTGCAGACTCTGCAAGTGCTGAATATAAGGAAGTTGTACCAACGGCAAAAGATTTTGTTAGCTACCTACCAAAATTAATTTATCACATGGACGAGCCAGCCGCAGGGCCTGGATTATTCCCTCAATATTGTGTGTCAAAATTAGCTTCTGATAATCATGTTAAAGTTATTTTAGGTGGGCAAGGTGGCGATGAGATTTTTGGTGGTTATGCTCGCTATGTTGTAGGGTATTTAGAGCAAGCTCTTAAAGGTGCAATATTAGAAACACAAGAAGAAGGGCAGCATCTTGTAACATTATCATCTATCATTCCTAATTTGCCACTTTTGCGTCAATATGTGCCAATGATGAAGCAATTTTGGAAGAGTGGCTTGTTTGAACCCATGGATTCAAGGTATTTTAAATTGATAGATAGATCACCAAATCTTGCTCATATGCTTGAATCTGGTGTTATGAGCGAGGTTGATAAAGAAAAAATATTTGAAGATTTTAAATTAGAATTTAATTCTCCAGATACTCAATCATATATTAATAAAATGACTTATTTTGATTTAAAAACATTACTTCCTGCTTTATTGCAGGTTGAGGATCGTATGAGTATGGCTGTATCACTTGAATCTAGAGTTCCTATACTTGATCGTAGGATTGTTGATTTAACTACGACCATTCCACCAGCTATGAAGTTTGCAGGGGGTAAAACTAAATATCTTTTGAAGAAAATATCAGAGAATAAGTTGCCACAAGAAGTGGTTAATCGTAAAGATAAAATGGGTTTTCCAGTCCCTTTGAAAGAATGGATGGAAAAAGGTATTGTAAGAGACTTTGTAAGTGATACATTGCTAAGTAAAGCATCAAAAGAACGTGGTATATTTAAGCCATCTGCATTAGAAATGTTAATTGATAAAGAAACAAAATTTGGTAGAGAGCTTTGGGGTGCTTTGTGTTTAGAGTTATGGCATCAGATTTATATTGATAAAACAATGTCTTTTGATAAAAGATAAAAGTTAGGTGACTATTATTCTGAATCAACAGCAATATAATTATATTATTAATGCAGGTAAATTGCGTTATTGGTCAAAAGAACATGGGAACAATCTTGTTTCTGAACTGCCAATTCCTGTCACAAATAAAAATTTCAAATCAAAATTAATAGAAATTTCTTTACCAAGCTGGGCTGAAGATTTGGGCGCTTATGAAGGAAATATAATTCTAGTTGATGAATCTTGCCTGTTAGATGGAGCAAAAGAAAACTGGCAATTAGTTGATTGGTGGGCAGCGGCTTTCCATCATCTTAATGCAACAACTGAGCGTCTTTGGGAGCAAGAAAATGGGACTATACACTCATACTCTATGCGTTTAAAAACTGTAGATAGTCGTTTATTTGATTATGCTTGGGTAAATAGAATTTTCTTATTCCTACGACGTTGGGCAGCTAAAGAAGCTGGCAAAGATGAAGATGATATTTTTGGTGCATTACCTGCTCCACGAATTGATCTTACTCATGATGTTGATTATTTAAAGAAAACAGTGCCTTTAAGGCTTAAAAAAACGGCATTTGATGGTTTTAATGCTTTGCGTCAATTATTGTCTTTAAAAATAAAGCAATCTATAGCAACCATATTTAAGGCAATTAAATTCTTTTTTGTGCCTCAAGCTTATTGGTGTATACCAGAAATAATGGAGGTTGAAGAACGTTATGGTTTTTCCAGTACTTTCCACTTTTATGGCGGGATAAAATCTATACCTAAAAGTTTCAAAAAATGGTTGTTAGATCCATCTTATGATGTAGAGGATACAGCTATAAGCAAGGTTATGATTGATATGATTAGTAAAGGTTGGAGTGTTGGCCTGCATCAATCTTTTTTTAGTTGGAGCGATGCTAGCTCTATGAAAGAACAAATTAAAAAACTAGAAAATTCTACGGGAACTAAAGCAATACGTTGCCGTCAACATTGGTTGCGTTTTTCTTGGGATAAAACTTGGCAGGCGCAGTTAGATGCTGGACTTAAACTTGATACTACTCTTTGTTTTAATGATAGAGCTGGATTTCGCAATGGCACTGCCTTAGAATTTACTCCACTGGGTAGTGGTGGAGCTTGCCTTGATATGCGTGCTTTGCCAACGGTGTTAATGGATTCTCATTTATGGGATTATTCAGATTATGATGAGCAAAAGCGTATAGATGAAATGAAAAGATGGATTGATGAAGTTATTTTTGTGCATGGAGAAATTAGTATAGTATGGCATCAGCGTGTCTACCATAAAGACTATGGCTGGGGCGGACTATATGAAGAATTACTGGCTTATATGAAAGAAAAAGGTGCTGTATCAACATGAGTACTAACATCAATAATAATATTTATCTTGAACAAGTTTGGGGGAATCTTCCACGGTTACTTGCTTTTTATAATATGGACAAAACCAGTGAATTTTATGGTGTCGGTGATAGGCAGTTTTGGGGTTGGAAAACAATTGATTTTGCTAATGGCACATTCCAAGGTGCCGCTAATGGACTATCTTTATTGATAAAAGAAAACTTATTGCCAGATTTTTTGGAGCAAGATGCAGCATTATCATTCATTGACGCACAGTTTTTAGGAACGTCTTGTTTAATTCGTGGAGATGGTTCTTTAGAGGAGGCATTCCCTTATGAAGCTTCATTTTGTGTAACAGCTCTAGTTGCATATGATTTATTATCTGCATGTGAAAATTTAAAAAATATAATCAGTGCTGAGAAAATAGATGAGTATATGGATATTATTGAAAGGCTAATAAAGTTTCTTATGGTCACAGATGAAACGCATGGCTTTATTTCTAATCACCTAACTACAGCTTCGCTTGCTCTTTTAAAATGGGCGGAAGTGACTAATGATAAGAGTGCTTTTAAACGTGGTAATATGTTTTTAGAGCGTGTACTCAATCAGCAATCGGATGAAGGTTGGTTTTCAGAGTATAGTGGTGCAGATGCTGGATATCAAACATGGACAATGTTTCATATGGCTGAAATATATAGTATGAAATTAGAAGATAATATAGCGACTGCTATAAAAAATGCTTTAGATAAATCATGCGATTTTCTAAAATATTTTGTGCAGCCAGACGGTTCTTTTGGTGGAATTTATGGGCAACGTAGTACAAGATTTTATATGCCTGCGGGTTTTGAGATTGTAGCACTAGAAATAAGCGATGCTTTATCGATTGCAGATTTTATGCGTAGTTCTATTGCTAACAAAACAACCGTAACATTAGATGCGATTGATCAACCAAATCTTATTCCATTTTTTAATGCTTATTGCTATGCTGCTGTTGCTCTGAAAAGAAACAATTATTTAGAAAGCAGTGAGGCACTTCCAGCATTTGATAAAAAAGATATTAATAGAAAATATTTTGAAGAAGCAGGGTTATTAATTAATAAAGATAAAAATAATTATACAGTTATATCTATTAAAAAAGGCGGTGTAATTCACTCTTATAATTACAAGAATAAAATCACGCATATTGATGCAGGTGCTTTGTATAAAAATAAAAAAGAAACGTTATACACAACTCAAACCAATAATGAACCGATAAAGCTTAAAGAAGAAGACGGAGGTTTAATTATAGATGCCCCATTAATAAAAATTAATAGACCCTATCCAACAGCTTTTAAATTTATGGTATTAAGAGCTTTAAATATTACGGTGATGCGGTGGCGACCTTTGCGAGATTTAATAAAAAAGATGCTTGTTGCATTATTAGTTTCTGGTAGAAAACCTTCAGGAGGCATAAATAGACGAACCATTAATTTTTCTGAAAACATTGCAATTAAAGATGAAATTATCAGCAGTGAGAATTTAAATTTAGAAAAAGTAAATGATACTCAAACATATTACGGTACACATATGGCAAGCCAAGGTTATTGGCAAAAGCAGGACATGGGAAAATGATACCTCGTTTTTCTCCAGATTATAGATGGACAGATTTCTTGCAGTGCTTTATGCCTGTTAAGAAAAATGCTGTAGAGAAACTAGAGCAAGAATTTGCTTTAAAAGCCAAGCATGACAATGCTATTTCTTTTAGATATGGACGCACAGGGCTTTATTATTTGCTAAAGGCATTGGGGCATAAAAATAAGAAGATTATCATGCCTAGCTACTCTTGTGTGGTGGTTGCACATGCTATTGTCATGTCGGGAAATATACCTGTGTTTTTAGATAGTGCAGATAAGTCTTTTCAGCCTTTACCATCAGCATATATAACCGCAATAGAAGAAAACATTGAAGATGCGGTAATGATTATACCTACACATTTATTTGGTATAGTAGAGGAAACACAAGAGCTTTATGAGACAGTAAAAAACAAATATCCCCATATTTTTATTTTACAAGATTGTGCACATGGTTATTTTTGCCAAGATAGCGGGCAAGAAGTTGTGACAAGCTGGGGTGACGCTGCTTTATTTGGTATGAATATTTCTAAATTAGTTAATAGTGTTAAGGGAGGCATGTTGACGCTAAAAGATGCTGAGCTTGCGAATGAAATCCGTAAATTATCCGCAAAAGATGAAATAAAAACTAAAAATAGTTTAGTGTCTAGGCTCTATGTTTTAGCAGTGTTCTTTGCATTTATGCCTATGTTTTACTCACTAGTTTATTGGCTGCAAAGAAAAACAAATATATTATCCTCTGAAACTAAATATTATCAAGATGATGTTATTGAGCTACCCAAAGATTTCAAGTTAAAGATGAATAGTTTTGAGGCAAGTATAGGTCTATCATCATTAGCTAGGTATGAGCAAAGAGTGAAGAATCGTCAAACTATAGCCAATATTTATACAGATTTACTACGACCCTATAAAGAAAAAGGGCTTTTACAATATGCTGAACCACAAGCGGGTTACACATGGAGTCACTTTCCCGTTGTTATTAATGATTTAAAAAACAGAGATAAAATTATTAATGCTCTTGAGCAAAATCACGGCATGGAAATAGGACTTATTGTTGACTACAGCATAGCTGACATGGAAGCGTATAAAAAAAGAGGGCATTTAACTTGCCTAAATGCAAAACATACATCAGAGCATATTATTAATTTGCCATTGTGCCTAAAGGAACATAAATGTTTCCCAACTTTTTTATCTTCTGATACAAAAATTAAAGAAATTACATGTTGCTTTAAAGAGATTTAATATATTTCTGAGCAGCAACTACTCCTGCCTTTGAAGCTATAAGTTCATTCTTCCAGTATGGTTTAGATGGCTCAAGCAAGTAAGGCTCTGTAAGTATTGTAGAGCCAGTATCAATGGATTTCTCCATAATATGAATGGTTGCTTCTTGCTTATAGTCTTTATTCTTTAGGGCATTACTAATACTGCCTAAGCCTATATAATCAGGAAGTCGTGCATAGTGAACATTTATACAATTCACATTTGATAATATATTTTCTTTAACTAGCAAGCCCCCACGAAAAGCTATAAGTGTTTTTATTTCAGGGTGTTTTCTAATGATATCTGCAAGTTCATCATTACTTTTAACTGTGTTATCAAGAGTACATTGAACATTTCTCATTAATATAAATTTTTGCACATATGATGAAATAAGTTGTTTAAGAAGCCAGAAAAATTTAATTCTTCTTTTTCTAAGTAAACGTATAATTTTAGATAAAGATACTGAACTATCACCTACAATATAAAATTGATCTCTATTAAATGGTGCCAATACTTCATTGGCTAGTATTTTTGTATTGGTATCATTAGAGATAAGAAAAAGTATTGAAGGTTTATTCATTAGTAGAATTTTGTCCTGAATTAATTTTTTGTTGTTATATATTTTATAATAAGATTTGTATCAAATGGTAAAAATGAAAATGGCCATGATTGATGTTCTAGTTTTCCACGCTTTTTAAATTGTTTTATAATTTCATCACATGTATTTGGGTGTTCCCAACATACAATTTTTATTAAGTCTATATCATAGTCCCTTTTAACTGCCCGCTTTGAAGTAATAAAACGACCAAGTCCCCAAGCTAACCCTCCCTCTGTTGGTATAGCACCAATTAGTTTGCCACCTGGTTTAAGAACACGGAAAATTTCATCTAGCCAACTATCAAGTGGGTATAAATGCTCCATAGAATAAAAACTAAACATGACATCAAGACTATTATCCTCAATAGGAAGCTTTGATGAATAAGCATCAATTTTATGACAGGTTGAGCTTATATTACACTTTTTTAAGTTTTCTTGTACAGTTGGAAAAAAGTCAGAGCAAACATCAAAAGCATGATAGTGTTCTGGCGTTCCATTAAAATAATTGGTGTGATAACAACCACCTGGCCCAATTTCACCTATGGTTTTATTGTTAAGGTTGACTGTTGAAATTACTTCATATCCAGCATCATTAATTTTTGCCTGAACAGAGCCTTTACGTTGAGTAAGTTCGTATACTTCCGTATAAAGTGAAAGCCACTTTTCCCAGTCAGGGTCATTGTCCCAAGCCTTTTGACCGTATTTCTCTCGATCTCCAAAAAGTTGTTTATTGATAAATTTAGGTAAAATTTTTCTTAACATGGCAATACACACATTTTTTATTAAATAAAAAGCTTCCCAAGTGAACATATTATGAATGATAATGCAAGACTGAATATTTTTACAATTAAACAATAATGAAATGTATAAAAAATTACTTACAGATTTGTCGATATATGGTTTAGGTGCCATTTTTATTAAATCGCTAGCCTTTTTTACTCTTCCTATATACACAAGGATTTTTTCTCCAAGTGAATTTGGAGTAATTGAGATGTTTGCAACTATTGGCGGGATATTATCTATATTTATGACCATGGGACTTGATAGCGCTCAGAGCTATTATTTTATGGAGGCAAAAAATAAAAAAACTCGCGATATTAAAGAAGTTACAACTTCAATTCTGGGGTTAAGAATTGTTTTAGGTATTGCTGTTATCGGTGTTGTAAGTATTTTATCTCCTTTTATTTTAGACTTTGCTTTTGAAACTAAACTGCCGATAATATATCTCTTAATCGTCGCAAGCTCCATATTCTTTGCAAATCTTATATCGCAGAGCTTAGAGATTTTTAGATTACTGTATAAACCATGGCACTATATAGCACTTAGCTTTGGGCAAACTATTCTTAATATAGGGTTGATATTATATTTTACTTATATTGAGAATATGGGTATATATGGCTACTTTTTGGGCAGTTTAATTGCCTCATTTATTGTTATGCTTATTGGCTGGGTTGTCACAAGAAATTATAGGTACTTTAGGAGTCTAAATATAGATTTGTGGAAAGATTTTTTGAAGTTTGGCGCTCCTCTAGTTCCTGCGGGCTTTGCAATTTGGTTTATGCAGGCGGGCGATCGATGGTTTGTGATGAAAATACTTGGCAGTCATGATCTTGGTATTTACTCGGTAGGGGCAAAATTTGCGATGCTTATTGCATTGGCTGTTGAAATATTTAGAAAAGCATGGTGGCCAATTGCTATGGATATAATGCATAAACCAGAAGCTAGTGAGTTTATTCGAAAAATTAGTTTTTGGTATATTTTACTTGGTAGTATCGGCGCTGTAATTTTGGCTCTGATTGCACCGTATTTAGTAAAGTTTTTAGTTACGGAAGAATACCACGAAAGTTATAAACTAATAGGCATACTTGGTTGGAGCGGTATTTTTTATGGCTTTTATTTAATAAGCGAGCTTGGGATATTTAAAAGTAAAAAGACATATCTTTCAATTATTACAAATTTTACTGGGGCTTTACTTAACTTGCTTTTGAATTATTTTCTAATACAAATATTTGGTCTTATTGGTGCCGCCTATGCAACTATAATATCATTGATGATGGCCAATATTGTGGGAATGAATATTAGCAATAAGTTTCTACATGTAAAATGGCAATGGTTTAGTTATGCTTTATTTATTTCTACATCACTGGCTATTATTACTTATTTAGGGAGATAATTACTTGCAAAAGAAAATTCAGAAATTTATAGATATATATGGTTACAAAGGGTTAATACCTTTGTTCTTTCACCCAGTTCTTGTGCTTCCTCTAAATCTATATGCTTTAATTGGTAGTTTAATTAATATTATAAAAGTATTAAGCAAAGGCGATTGGCATTATCTTAGTGGGAACACAATGCATACGGCATACAATAATTTATTTTATTATATTCAGAGCTTAAATATTCAGAAATTTGGTAGGTATGGAACTAGTTCTTTTGTTGGAGTAGGACGTGATTTTTCTTTGAAAAATTGGTTTCATACCATGCCTCTTGCATTAAAAGCTCAGTCATATTTTGGGACTGTAATGATGTTGTTTTTTGCAATGATAGTTTGGTCTAGCTCTTTATTTTTTATTGCAGATTTTACTTGGCAAAATGCCTTAATAATTATGCTTACTTGTAGTTCCGCTTACTTTTTTGCAAATTTTATTGATGGACAAAATTATAATGTTTTAGCTTGGATGTTTTTGCCACTTTCTTTCTACGCTCTTTTTGAACAGAGTTATTTTTTATATGGTTTAATTGTATTTGCAATGTCATTCTTTAGTTTCACTGCTATTTTTATATTTGGAATAATAACATTTATTTTTGGTTTATATTGGCAAGATTTTTATATTATTTTAGCAACAGTTCCTGCAACTATTAAAGTTGCAATTCCTGTGTTAATTTCTCTCAAAGAAAATGCATTGAATAAAATTGGCGGGGCAGTTGGGGTTCATAATAAAGTTAAGTATAGAAGGCCAGGTAAAAAAATAAATATCTTATTTCTATACTTTCTAGCTTTAAATTCTTTATTTATTGGGTGGTATTTTCTTAAATTTGGCATAGATGAGTATTTTATTTTGCAAATGATTGCTCTGCTACTGTTTATAGTGAATTATATATTTCTTAGATTTGCGGATAGTCAGACTATTTATATAATATTTTTATCGGTTTTTTGTTTTTCGTTATTAAATAAAGAATTGGATTTAATTACGGCTATAATTTATGCCTTATCTATAAATCCATTTTATTTTATTCTTGGTTATCGCCCAGCAACAAAAGTGATTAGCCCAGATATTAGGAAACCTATTAATACTAAAGAATTAATAGATTATATTGCTAGTGCGGCTAATAAAATGGGGGAGAAAAAAAGAGTTCTTTTCCTATTTAACAATCCTAATAATCAATACAATAAAATATTTGATGGGTATAGGGTGATAGTTGAACCTATCTCATATGCATTACAGAAAAGTGGCTCAACCATATTCCCAGATTGGTATTACTGTTTTGAAAACAACAAAGAAAGTGACACAGACTTAATTTGGTGGAATAAAGATGCTGAGTTATTAAAAGAAAGCATAAAATTATTCGATGTCGATTATATACTTACATATGAAGGTATCTTTGAGAATGAAGAACCAGACTTTCTAAAAAAGGCAGAGGAAGTTTATATTGAACACATAGATAAGAATATAATATTTTATAAAATCTATTAAATTTTCTAAAGCCAATTGAGTATTACTTTACCTGATCGCCCAGAATTCATGATATCAAAGCCTTTTTGAAAGTCATCTATTGGAAATTGATGTGTAATAACGGGGGCTACATTTAAACCGCTTTGAAGCATAGAACGCATTTTATACCATGTTTCATACATTTCACGGCCATATATACCTTTTAGAAATAGACCTTTGAAAATAACCTTGTTCCAATCAATGCTAGTATCTTTAGGTGGTATACCTAAGATTGCGACATGTCCACCATAGTTCATTGTGTCAATTAATTGATTGAAAGCTTTCGGATTTCCAGACATTTCAAGTCCAACGTCAAAGCCTTCTGTCATGTCAAGCTCAAGCATAACATCTGTTAGGTTTTCCTTTGCAATATTTACTGCTCTAGTAACTCCAATATTGCGTGCTAAATCAAGGCGATATTCATTAACATCAGTTATAACCACATGTCTTGCTCCAACATGTTTGGCAATAGCTGCCGCCATAATGCCAATTGATCCTGCACCTGTGATTAATATATCTTCCCCAACCATATTAAATGAAAGTGCTGTATGGGTAGCATTACCTAAAGGGTCAAAAATAGTCGCAAGGTTATCAGAAATATCATCAGGAATAGGAAATACATTAGAGGCAGGCAAAGATAAGTATTCTGCAAAAGCACCAGAACGATCGACCCCAACTCCAATAGTGTTTCTACAAAGGTGCTGTTTTCCTGCTCGGCAATTACGGCAATTCCCGCAAGTAATATGCCCCTCTCCAGATACACGCATACCAATTTTTAAGCTGTGTGAGTTGTTATTGTTACTAGAAACAGCAGAGCCACATTCTACAATTTCACCAATATATTCATGTCCTATAACCATCGGAACTGGAATGGTAGCGCTTGCCCAATCGTCCCAGTTATAAATATGCATATCTGTACCACAAATCGCTGTTTTATGAATTTTTATTAATACATCATTTACGCCAACCTCTGGCATTGGTGCATCATTAACTAACCAGATACCTTGTTCTTTTGCTTTTTTTACTAATGCTTTCATTTTTCTAATCCCAGTTCATTGAATTGCTTTTATAGCAAAAATTAGCTCAATGACCTAAATGTTTTTTATAAAACTCATCTAGGGGTCAGGGCTTATTAATCTGAATATTCAGTTGACATAAGTCTTGTGCCGTGGTAAAATGGAGGCACTTACTAGATAAATTAAAGTGGCTAATATGTACAATAAGTTGAAAAAACAAAATGGCGAGAAGTTCGTACGAACAATCAGGGATTACCACAACGGAATCTTGGAAATTCCTGATGTTGATATTATCCTCCGCCATGCAGGGCGAAACGCAGAGCCTTTACTGCCATACCTTACAAGCTTACTCACTGTTGATGATTCTGAGCCTATACCCGAACCACAAGATCCACTAGCTCTGCTTAAGCAGGCAGGATATAAGGCTTTTCACGCTGACACATTGGAAAAACAAAATAGCATTAAGCACTATTTTAAAAAAGGTGAACTACTATGCACTTTTAATGACAATGCCAGATATAAACGATATCATATTGTCCACGCTGTTAAAAAAGACGTAGATAAAATTAAACGTAAGGATTTTAACGGAAAAGAAAAGCGTGAAGATGAATACGGTACTTCAGTGATTTCTATTCAAATGCTAAAAAAAGGCGGTTTTATCAGTATCAAAAACCGCTATAACCATACAGTTTCTAATTGTGACAATACGTTTGGAAGCAATCCAGATAATA
>JAJFGX010000096.1 GCA_021775895.1 Alphaproteobacteria bacterium
AAGGAACTGGTAGTTACGGAGATGCTATTCACATTACCAATAGTGACAATGCGGTTATTAGCAACAATATAGTTGATGTTGATACCACAGGACTAATGGGTGCCAATGGTGATGGTATTCATATTGAAAATAGCCAAAACGAAACACTGGAAAATAATCAAATCGACAGTGTTGGTGGTAGCAATGTAAATATAGAGTAGCTTCCACTAACTAATGTAATATTTTTTTAATAGTGGTTATATCTAGACTTTTGTCGTTTTAATATGGTGTCTACATTATCTGTAGAGTTTTGCTGTTTTATCATAGCTTCTACCTTATCTGTACATGGGACATGTGTTATTGCTAATGTTTCACCATGAATTCCTCTGCCTTTTTTTGATGCCCAAGCAAAGCAAAGGTCTGAGCGTGTATCTTTATCGTACATTGTATCTTGTGAAGCATTGAAATCTACAGTGCGAACATTATTACCGGCTACAGCACTCATAGACGGTGCAGCCAATGCTAAACCAATTAATCCATACTTCAAAGTTTTCATAAATTCTTTTTTCATTCTATATCCTTTAGATTAATTTTACTTATTGAGGCTACATACTGCATTAACACATATTATGTTATCAAGTTGTTTGTGCGGGCTCATGTCATATGAGACTTTTTTTTATTTAGCATCTTATATTCAAGACCAGAAAACAATTACGTAAAAATTCTATATATTTCTGGGTTAAGCGGTAAAGATTAGATGAGCTTGAACGGCATAAATTGTTCAATCAAGTTCTTGGTTGCGTACAGAACAAACTATAGGCATAAAAAAAAGCCATGCATTTAAATAGCATGGCTTTTTAATTATATGGTTTAAATGACTATTCTCTTTGTCCCATCAAAGACATCATATATTGGAACAGTAAAATAAAGTTTAGGTATAGGCTTAAAGCACCCATTACAGCCATTTTACTATTAGCATCGTCACCGTGAGATAACGAATAACCTTCTTTAATTCGTTGAGTATCCCATGCTGTTAGGCCTGTAAAGATAATTACACCTAAAACAGATATAACAAAATGCATCATACCAGACTGCATAAATATATTGACGATACTTGCAATAATAATACCAATTAATCCCATCATCATAAAGCTACCAACACCAGATAAATCTTTCTTAGTTGTGTAACCGTAAAGGCTAATACCTGCGAACATACCAGAGGTTATGAAGAACACTCTAGTTAGGCTCTCGCCAGTATAGGCATGGAATAGAGTGGCTAGAGATACTCCAAACAAAGCAGCAAAGCCGACGAACATCATTTTAACATTGTCAGCGCTCATTGATGCTATACGTTTAGGTGTCATGCCCAGCCATAAAAAGGCTAAAGGCCCAAGCATTGCAACCCATTTTAAAGGTGTTCCAAATACTAAATTGTATATAGGTTCAACATTTGCAACTAAATATGCCACCAAACCTGTAATCGCTAAACCGATTACCATGACATTATAAACTTTCTGCATATGTCTTTGTAGACCAACATCAATCGCACTGCCTTGTGCATATGCTAGATCAGATTGCTCTTCTTTTTTCTTTCTCTCTATCGACATTTTATATCTCCTTTATTAAAATTTTAAATTAGAGTGAATGTATTATACACTTATATTATAGCATAATATACACTAAATTTGGTATTTTTATATAATTCATATAATTTTATATAATAAAATTGTATGTTTTCTTAACCTTACATTAAACAAAGTTATGTATGCTAATAATTAGGAGCAAACAATAAAATATAGTCTGTTTGCAAATTAAACTCTAGTAATTGATTTAAAGGGAGATAAATATGTTATTAAATATTCTAACAAAAATTGAAGCGTGGAAACAAGCTGATGATGGAGCCACAGCTATTGAATATGGTCTAATTGCTGCAGGTATTGCAGTTGCGATTAGTGCCGTTGTATTTACATTCGGTGCAGATCTTGCTGGTATGTTTAGCAATATGGCGACAGAAATTTCTGGTGCAGCACCTGTATAGGAAATAACTATATAAATTAATGATGTCCGCCTTGTTTTAATTAGCTTGGCGGACTTCGTTTGTGAATCTCATATAACAACACTTTAGAGTCCATATGTTTTTTTCTGTAATTATATTAATAGCGTTTTGTACCACGATTTCTATGGCATGCATTGCTGCTTGGTCTGATTTTCGCAGTATGAGAATTGCTAACAGTATATCTTATATTATTGGCTTGTCTTATATAGTGGCATTAATTGCTGATAATTTATTTATAGCAGATAGTAGCATTTTAGGCGCATGGTGGTCTGGTTTACTAGCAGCTACAATTGTTTTTATTGTTACGTTTGGTATGTTTGCAATTGGCATGATAGGTGGCGGAGATTCAAAACTAGCTACAGCTTTATCATTGTGGATAGGTGTAAAAGGATTAATTGCGTTAATGTTTTATATGAGTTTGGCAGGGGGGATTTTAGCGATAATTGCAATTACTTGCAGAAATAAACAATTTTTAGAACCACTAGCAAGTAAAATGGGGGATAAAAGCTGGGCATCAATGCTTTATAATAATAAAAATGCCCTGCCATACGGTATAGCAATCTTAGTTGGAAGCATGGGAGCTTTTTGGTATATAGGATTATTTCAAAATATGTATAGTCTTTCTACTTGCACTTTCCTAATAAACTGTGCAGAATAATAAAGGATTGTTCTATCCGTCTATTTTGCCTGCACTATAAACTTATTGATAAGAGTTAAATTTATGAACAAAAATGTTGTATTTATACTTCTGGGAGCGTTTTTTATAGCTATGATTGTTGCTATGATAATACGCAGTGCCTTTAGCAGCTCATCAAATGGTGATACAAATGTGGAAGTATCTAAAATTTTGGTTGCTAATAAATCCATATCTATAGGTAGGACACTAACAAAAGATGATGTTAGGTGGCAGACATGGCCAAAAGATGCCTTATTTAAAGGTGTAATTAAAGAGTCTGATCAGAAAGACCCCGATAAATTAGCTATTTATGGTCAAAAAATACGTCGTTCGATTGAAAAAGGTGAGCCAATTAGTTTGCGTGCTATTATAAAAGAATCTGAAGGTCATAGCTTCATAGCTTCTTCTTTGGGGGCTGGTATGCGTGCTGTAAGTATTCCAGTGTCGGCTGCTAGCTCTGCTGGTGGATTTATACGTCCAGGTGATAGGGTTGATGTTATTTTAACCTATTCTCCAAGATTTAGCGGTGAGGCAAAAAATTACAGTCAAAGAACTGTACAAAGATATGCCAGCCAAACAGTTTTAAGCAATGTTAAGGTTCTAGCAATTGATCAAAAGTCTACAAAATCTAAA
Source organism: Alphaproteobacteria bacterium (assembly GCA_021775895.1). Taxonomy (GTDB): domain Bacteria; phylum Pseudomonadota; class Alphaproteobacteria; order Micavibrionales; family CSBR16-224; genus JAJFGX01. The sequence goes on from JAJFGX010000096.1 coordinate 3,345, forward strand.
AGTGATGATGAAAAGGCTAAGCCTGGTAAAACTATTACTCTAGAAGTAAGTAAAAAAGATGCTGAAGTTATTTATCTCTCTCTGGAAATGGGGGAGATGAGTCTTGCTTTGCGTGGGTTAGGTGAAAAAGATGGTGTGAAGCTAAGCAAAACTAAAAATTTAACAACAGATGCAAATGTTAGTGATGTAATCAAGTCAGTTACAAGAAAACAAAGAAAAGCCAGTGTTAATACAAACTCAATACGAGTTTACAATGGACGTAATGCTCAAGATGTTATTGTAAGGGCAGCTGAACAATAAGAATAATTCACCTGAGAAAAGTGGAGAACGTGAAGACAATGAAAAAAACAACACAGCCAAAGAGGAAAGTAGCACAGGCAAAGTTTTATATACTAGCCACTGTATATATTACTTTTCTTTTTTCTTTATGGTTTATGTTTCACTCTAGTACAGCTGAAAGTTTACCTAGAAAAACCGTTCAGCTTGAAATTGGCAAGGCACAAACAGTTGACTTACCGCATGATATTGCTGATGTTCTAGTCGCTAACCCCGGAGTTGCTAATGTTGGAGTTCTTAGAACAAATAGGCTTTACTTTGTTGGACAAAGCATTGGTGATACTAATATTCTAACATTTGATGAGAATGGTAATTTACTCGCAGAAATACAAGTGCATGTTCGCATGAATCAAAGTGTACTACAAAAAACACTAAATGATTTCTTTCCAGAGGAAAAAATCACTGTTCGCACCGTAGGTGATGATGTTGTGCTTAGTGGAGTAGTTAGCAACGCATCTATGGCTAATCAAGTGCGTGATTTGGCAACACGTTTTTTGCCTGAGGACGATCAAACTATTGTAGATTTAATGTCTGTAGATGGTGAACGCCAAGTAATGTTACGAGTGAAAATTGTTGAGGCCAGTCGCTCTATATTAAATGAACTTGGTATTAATGCTGATTATAAAGCAGCAAATGTTGGGGCTGGAGCTGGTGGAGGAGCATTTAATGGTGCACTTGGTGTTGGCTTGACTGATGCTGCAACTGGGCCATTTGGTACAGGATCAATTACTTTTGAAGATGGTCAAGGTTTTGGGCCTCTGTCTATTTCTTTAACTGCATTAGAGCGTGACGGGTATGTTAATACCCTTGCAGAGCCTAATTTAACTGCAATTTCAGGTGAGTTAGCAAGTTTCTTGGTTGGCGGAAGATTTCCTGTTCCTGTATCAAGAGACCAAGATGGTAACGTGCTAGTAGAATTTGAAGATTTTGGTGTATCACTGAATTTCCGTCCAGTTGTTTTGTCTAGTAATCGTATAAATCTACAATTATCTACTGAAGTATCTACGCTCGCACCGCAAGATGGGCTTAGTATCCCTGGAATTGATATTCCAGCCTTTCAGGTGCGTAAAGCTGAAACAACTGTAGAAATGAGTAGTGGTGGCACATTAATGATTGCGGGTTTAATACAGTCCGATGCAACTAATGCTTTAAACCAAATGCCGGGTGCTGGCGACATTCCTATATTAGGCGAATTATTTAAGTCAAAATCATTTGCAAGAGATGAAACTGAATTGTTGATTATTATTTCGCCTATGCTTGTAAAGCCTTTTAAAGAGGCTCAGGCAGATATAGTGGCAGAAGAAAAACCTAGTAAACCGCAACAAACACCATTGGAAAAAGCTTTCTTGAAAAATATGCGTCGTATATACGGTGATAAAAACCTGCAAGAAGACCTTGTTGAAGGACAAGTTTTTGGCTATATGATTGATTAAAGGAATTAAAATTATGCAACCTATCAGAATAAGTATCATAAAAAAATTAAGTGTACTTGTAATTGCAAGTGTAGTTTTATCTGGCTGTCAGGGATATAATCCTGTTACAACATCACAAATATACCCTGTGAAAATGAGACTGCAACAAGCTACTACTTCTGAGGCATTTTTAATTAAAAATAGACCAGATACCAAACGTCTTAAAGAAATTGCCAATCATTATAATAAGACCTCTGATGGGGTAATGACATTAGAGCTTCATTATTCCAGTAGAATAAAAGGTCAGGCAGAGCGTGCTGTACAAACAGCATCTAAATATAAAAGATTAATGCGAGAATATGGTGTTAGAAATACTAATGTGGAAATGATACCACATAGTGATGGAAGTCAGAAAGTAGCAGAGATAAAGTTAAGTTATAAAGCATGGAAGACTGATGCACCTGTTGGCTGTGATCCAAATCATATACCAGGTTACCATGGGGCTGAAGGGCCAGAGGCAGTGAATGATTATAAAATGGGTTGTGAAATAGAAACCTACCTTAGTAAAATGGTTGTAAGACCAAAAGACTTGGCTGGAACTGAGGGTATTGATGATGGAGATTCAAGACGTGAAGGTAATGTTGTAGAAAACTATAAAACAGGTGAGCCTAATGAACCTTTGGGAGGTTTAGAGGCAAGCAATGTAGAGGGTTCTCAATAATGTCAACATCGGTTTTATTACCTCCAGCTCGGGTCGACGTTTATAGTTTAAACAAAGAAACAGTGGATTGTGCAAACTCTTTGGTTAGGGATTGGCGTTTTTCTAGGGTTGCTCTACGGGTTGAGAGCAAAGATATCAATAAAGCTATAGAAGATTATGAAGAACATGTTTCTCCAGATCTTGTTATTATAGAAACTGACGATATTGGAGATAATTTATTATCACAGCTAGAAAAGCTTGCTGGAAATTGCGTACAAGATACTGAAGCAATTATTATAGGGCCAGAAAATGATGTGCACCTTTATCGTAAGTTAATAGGTATGGGAGTTAAAGACTATTTAGTTGCACCAATTAAAGAAGAAGAGTTAAGCAATATTATTGCTAAAGTCTTACTTGATAAAAAAGGACTTAGTGATGGTCACATTATTGCGGTAATGGGTAGTAGGGGCGGTGTTGGCACTAGCACAATCAGTCATATTATAGGCTCTACACTTGCAGATAAAGTTGGGCATAAGACTTTATTGCTTGATGCTGCAGGTGGTTGGGGAACTATTGGAATTCCTTTCGGTGCAGAGACTACAACAACATTGCAAGAAGCTATACGTCAAACACAAAGTGGATCAAAAGACGATATAGCTAGGCTTTTACACAAAGACACAGATAATTTAACTCTATTGCCATGTGGCGGTGACCCATTATTAGAAACATCTTCTGATGAAGATGGTTTTGAAAATATGCTAGATAATTTTATGAATACATATCCTGTAATTGTTATTGATTTATCTGCCGCAGAGCATTCAATACAAAATCTTGTACTAAAAAAAGCACATGATATTATTGTTGTAACTACTCCTTTATTACCAGCATTGCGTACTTGCCGTTTGTTATTAAAAGAAATTACAAGCAGGCAATCTGAAGATACTAAAAAACCAACCTTAATTATAAATATGCAAGGAATTTGTAGTTCCCATGAAGTTAGTAAGAAGGATATAGCCACTATTCTTGAATATGAGGTCGATTTTTCTATACCTTATGATACCAAAGTATTTATGGGGGCTGAGGCTAAAGAACAAGAGTTAAGTAGAAATAAAAGTTCTGATAAAGTAATAAAAACTTTAACTG
>JAJFGX010000097.1 GCA_021775895.1 Alphaproteobacteria bacterium
ATGCCTGCTTTAATCGCTCTACCACCAACTAATTTACCAACCTCAGATGCTGCATCTTTATTAGCAGTTTTTTTCAATTTACCTTGCAGTTCTTTGTCTAATGTTGATGCAGATACAAGAGTAACCCCTTTTTCATCATCAATAATCTGAGCATACATATGCATGCCCGTACGATGTATAGACAAACGTACACGCCCATTTTGAGCTTTACGTAAATGTGCTCGTGTTCTCCACACGCGTCTTTGTTTTTCTGTCGATTTTTTATGCATTTAACTAAACCTCTTAATCCTTTTACAATACTATTATTTCTTCTTACCTTCTTTACGTAAGATACGCTGACCTAAATGACTAATTCCTTTACCTTTATAAGGCTCTGGTGGTCTGAAAGCAATAATTTCTGCGGCTACTTGCCCAACTTGCTTTTTATCAATGCCACTAATTTCTAAATCTGTCTGACTAGGTGCCACAACAGTAATTCCTTGTGGAATAGAATATTTTATTTCATGACTAAAGCCAAGCTGAAGAACAATATTACTACCTTGCACAGCAGCTCTATATCCAACACCTGCAATTTTTAGCTTCTTAGTAAATCCTTGGCTTACACCTTCAACCATATTATTAATTAAAGAGCGTGATGTACCCCACATGCTACGAGCAAAGCGCGACTGGCTCCTTGGTGTCACGGTTATTTTTTCATTTTCAAACGTTGCTGATATATCATCAACAAGCCTTAAATTAAGCTCTCCTAATTTACCTTTAACAGATATATCTTGTCCACTAATTGTAACTTCTACTCCCTCAGGAACAATCACAGGATTTTTTGCTATTCTTGACATTATCTTATACCTTAATTTGTATTACTTTTAATTTTCCCAATATTCTAAAGCTTAGAATACTTGACACAAAACTTCTCCACCAACATTATTTTCCAAAGCATCTACACCAGACATAACGCCTTTTGGAGTAGATAAAATAGAAATACCAAGACCATTATAAACCTGAGGCAATTCTTTAATCTTTGAATAAACACGACGACCAGGCTTAGAAACACGAGAAATTTTACGTATAACCGCCTCACCTTCATAATATTTCAAGTTAATAACTAACTCATCAAAGCCTGCATCAGATTTTAAACGACTATAATCCTGAATAAATCCCTCTTTTTTTAATACAGACAAAACACTTTCTCTTAATTTAGAAGATGGGCTAGAAACCTTATCTAAACCTGCTCTTTGACCATTACGTATACGTGTCAACATATCGCCTAGGGTATCACTCATTGCCATTATTATTACTCCTTCATTTTCAGCGTCATTACCATGACCGATAAAATTAAATTAACTACTTTCTCTACTACCAACTAGACTTAGTCACACCAGGGATTAAGCCCTCTGATGCTAGCTTTCTTAAAGAAATTCTAGACATACCAAACTTACGGTAATTTCCACGTGGACGACCTGTAATAGAGCAACGATTACGAACTCTAATTTTAGCACCATTACGTGGTAATTCTGCCAGTTTTAAAACTGCAGAAAAACGTTCTTCATCAGAAACATCTTTATCATAGATAATTTCTTTCAGCTTAGCACGCTTACTAGCATACTTACTTACTAATCTTTCACGACGCAGGTTCTTTACAATAGAGCTTTTTTTTGCCATTCACTTAAATCCTTTTGTTTTTATTATTTCTTTTTAAAGGGCATATTAAACCCTTTTAATAAAGCCAAAGCTTCTTCATCTGTTTTTGCAGTAGTGCAAATAACAATATCCATACCACGAATTTTGTCAACTTTATCATATTCAATTTCAGGGAAAATAATTTGCTCTGTAACACCCATTGCATAATTTCCTCTGCCATCAAAACTTTTTGCAGATATACCACGAAAGTCACGAATACGAGGCATAGCAATATTAACCAAACGATCTAGAAATTCGTACATACGATCCCCACGAAGCGTAACTTTACAACCAACTGACATACCATCTCTCAATTTAAATTGAGCTATTGATTTCTTAGCTTTTGTAATCATAACTTTCTGACCAGCTATAGCTTCTAGCTCTGTAACAGCAGAGCGTATGCGTTTACTATCTTGAACATTTTCACCAACACCCATGTTAAGAACTATTTTTTCTAATTTAGGAATAGCATTGTCATTCCCATAACTAAATTCTTCCTTCAAAGCTGGTTTAATATTATCTGTATAATCTTTTCTCAAACGTGCTGTCATAACTTTTCTCGTTTTCTTACTTTTAAAATTAAATTATTCGTCAATTACTTCGCCAGATTTTCTAGCAACTCGTACTTTTCGGCCACCTTTTAGAGTGGTATATCCCACACGAGTGGCTTTATCTGTTTTAGGATCAATCAAAGCAACATTAGATACATCCAAAGATGCTTCAATATCTTCAATTCCACCTGCTTGTTGTTGTGTAGGCTTACGATGTTTTTTAAACATATTAATCCCCTGAACAATCACACGATTCTTCTCAGGTAATATTTTTGTAACTTCGCCTTTTTTACCTTTATCACGACCAGTTAATACTACAACCGTGTCGCCTTTTTTTATTTTTAATTTACGTTGTGCTGTCATCTTATAATACCTCTGGAGCTAATGAGATTATTTTCATGAATTTCTTCCCTCGTAACTCACGTGTTACAGGACCAAAAATTCTTGTGCCAATAGGCTCGCCATTTGGAGTAATTAAAACTGCTGCATTACCATCAAATCTAATAACTGTACCATCATTGCGCTGTATACCTTTTGCTGTTCTAACGATAACTGCACGATGTACATCACCTTTTTTGACTCTACCACGTGGAATTGCTTCCTTTACAGACACAACTATAATATCTCCAATATTAGCTGTTCTACGTTTTGATCCACCAAGCACTTTAATGCATTGGACACGCCTTGCACCACTATTATCAGCAACATCAAGATTTGATTGCATCTGTATCATTGTTTTAACCCTTTATCTTTCAAATAACCCTAAATTTACCTTAATTATCCTTTTTTCGCAGCAGTTTTGTCTTTACTGTCTTCTGCTTTAGTAAAGTTTGTTCCTGAGATAACTCTCCAAGCTTTACGTTTTGAAATACGAGGGCATTCTTCAATAGATACCCAGTCCCCCAATTTGCATACATTATTTTCATCGTGAGCTATGTACTTAGCAGAACTACGTACAACTTTCTTATATAAAGCATCTTTCACTCTGCGTTCAACTAAAACACTAACTGTTTTGTCGCAAACATCGCTCACTACTTTTCCTTCCATAATACGCTTTGGCATATTTATAACTCCCTATTTACCTTCGACTTTTTTCTTCTTTGTCGTTTTTGTTTTTGTCTCTGTTTTTTTTGCCACAGTTTTAGCTTTAGGTGCTTCAACTTTTTTCTTAGAAGACTTTGCTTTATCTGAAACAACAACCAATCCTAATTTGTGCTCTGTAATAACAGTCTGAACACGAGCAATATCTCGTCTTACACGACGTATTTTCGCTGTATCTTTTAATTGACCATTAGCTTTTTCAAACCTAAGGTTCATTTCCTCTTTATACAAACTTAGAACTTCTTTTTTCAGTTCTTCATCTGTTTTTGCTCTTACATCTGCTATTCTCATAATTATCCCTAGCTCTTTCTTAACTTAATTATTCACCAATACGTGCCACAAAACGAGTTTTGATTGGCAATTTTGCAGATGCTAAAGCAAATGCAGACTCTGCAAGCTCACGTGGAATACCATCAAGCTCAAACATAACACGACCTGGTTTTACACGGCAAGCCCAAAACTCAACAGATCCTTTACCTTTACCTTGACGAACTTCTAAAGGTTTTTTGGAAACAGGAACATCTGGAAAAATACGAATCCATAAACGACCCTGACGTTTGATGTGACGCATAATTGTACGACGAGCTGCCTCAATTTGACGAGCTGTAATACGATCCGGGCTCACTGCCTTTAAACCAAACGCTCCAAAATTTAATGCTGTACCAGCTTGCGCATGACCTTTAATTCGACCTTTATGCGCTTTACGATATTTTGTCTTTTTTGGACTCAACATAATCTTGCTCTTCCTTTTAATCTGTTATTAGTTCTACGTCAATAGTTTTTTGTATTAACATACAAAAAACCTTTATATTAATTTCTTTTTGAATGCTGACTTTCCATTCTACGTTCATGTGCCATAGGGTCATGCTCCATAATATCACCTTTGTAAATCCACACTTTAATCCCAATTATTCCATAGGTAGTCAATGCTTCACATGTCCCATAGTCAATATCAGCTCTCAATGTGTGCAATGGCACACGACCTTCACGATACCATTCTGTACGAGCTATTTCTGCTCCACCCAAGCGTCCCGCACAATTTACACGAATACCTAGACTTCCTACACGTAAAGCAGATTGCACAGATCTTTTCATAGCTCTACGAAAAGAAACACGACGCTCTAACTGTTGAGCGATGCCCTCAGCAACGAGATTTGCATCAATTTCAGGCTTACGTACTTCTATAATATTCAAAGCCACATCTCCACCAATACGGTCAGAAATTTGTTTACGTAGCTTTTCAATATCAGCACCTTTTTTACCTATGATAACGCCTGGTCTTGCTGTATGTAAAGTCACTTTTGTATTCGAAGCGGCTCTCTCAATTAACACCTTAGACATACCAGCAGGCTTCAAAGTCTTAAAAAGATACTCACGTAACTGAATATCATCAATTAACTTTTCTTTGTAATCCTTATCAGCATACCAACGACTATCCCATGTCCGATTAATTCCTAGTCTTAATCCTATTGGGTTAACTTTCTGCCCCATAATTCTTTCTCCTTAAAAACTCTTAAGCTTTTTCTTCACTTTTTTCACTAACAATAATTTGTAAATTACTAAACGGCTTCAAAATTCTAGTTCCACGTCCACGAGCACGAGCACGGAAACGTTTCATTACGATAGCTTTACCAACTGTTGCCTCTTTAACGTACAAACGATCAACATCTAGTCCATGATTGTTCTCAGCATTTGCAATAGCTGATTCCAAGACTTCCTTAACCTGTTTTGCAACTCTGCGAGAACTAAACTCTAAATCCAACAATGCACGACCGGCATCTTTACCACGAATCATACTTGCAACAAGGTTAAGTTTCTGCGCACCTACACGTATTTGTTTAGCACGAGCAATCGCTTCATTATCTGCAATACGTGATTTTTTTGCTACTTTACCCATTATCCTTACTTCCTTTTTGCTTTTTTATCTGCCCCGTGACCATAATAAGTACGAGTAGGTGAAAATTCACCAAACTTATGACCTATCATTTCCCCTGTCACTGAAACTGGAATAAATTTTTGACCATTATAAACTCCAAAAGTTAAGCCAACAAATTGTGGCATAATCATGGATTTACGTGACCAAATTTTTATTACTTCATTTCTTCCACTCTCTTGTACAACTTGTGCCTTTTTTAACACATATCTCTCAATAAATGGACCCTTCCAAACTGAACGTGACATTTTATTATTCCTTCCTTACTAACCGCGTCCACCGCGTTTTGAATTGCGACGACGTAAGATATATTTATCCGTAGCTTTATTTTTTCTAGTTCTAGCACCTTTAGTAGGTTTACCCCAAGGTGTAACGGGGTGTCGTCCACCAGAAGACTTACCTTCACCACCACCATGCGGATGATCAACAGGATTCATAACAACACCACGAACACTAGAGCGTCTGCCAAGCCAACGTTTACGTCCAGCTTTACCCAAGTTAATGTTACTATGATCAGTATTAGAAACTGCACCAATAGTTGCCAAACAATCACCACGCACCATGCGTAACTCTCCAGAAGATAGCTTAATTTGAGCATATCCACTATCACGTCCAACTATCTGTACATAAGCACCAGCAGATCTTGCTAATTGCCCACCTTTTCCTGGTTTTAGCTCTACGTTATGAACAATAGTTCCAACAGGTATATTCTTTAAAGGCATAGAGTTACCAGGTTTAATATCAGCTTTTTCAGCAGAAATCACTTTATCACCAGCTGCTAAACGTTGAGGAGCTAAAATATAAGATAACTCACCATCAGTGTATTTTATCAAAGCAATGAATGCTGTACGATTAGGATCATACTCAATACGCTCTACGATTGCTTCCATATTTAGCTTACATCGTTTAAAGTCAACCATACGGTATTTTCTTTTATGACGACCACCAATATGGCGAGATGTAATCTGACCTGTATTATTACGTCCACCTGTCTTTGTTAAGCCTACTGTTAAAGCCTTAACAGGCTTACCCTTCCATAAATCACTTCTGTCTACGGTTACTAACTGCCGCATCCCTGGTGTTCTTGGTTTATACTTTTTTAATGCCATTGTTCATACCCTTTTATTTATCAAGAACAATTAAATTTACTCTTACTTAACCCCTGCTGTAATATCTACAGTCTGACCGTTTTCAAGAGTTACCATTGCTTTCTTATAGTCACTACGTTTTCCTAAGTGACCACGAAAACGTTTTGTTTTGCCTTTTTGACGTAATGTATTCACAGCTTTCACGCTAACATCAAACACAGCTTCCACAGCTTCCGCTATTTCAGCTTTACTAGCGTCCATTGGAACTATAAACGTCACTCTTCCATGTTCAGATCCCATAGTCGCCTTCTCAGTAATAACTGGAGCTTGAATTATATCGAACATACGAGGTGTTGTTTGCTTCTTTTTTACTTTACTCATTTCAAGCGCTCCTCTATTTTTTCAACAGCATCTTTTGTCAAAACCAACATGTCACGGCGAAGAATATCATAAACATTTATACCTTGAGATGGCAATACATCTGCATGAGGAATGTTTCTAATAGCTAATCCAAAATTAGCATCAACAACATCTCCACCAATAAACAAAACTGATGATAAATCCATATTTTTTAAACTGGCAACCATGTCTTTGGTTTTATTAGTTTTAAAAGTTTCATTATCCAGAATAATTAATTTTCCCTCTGCTTGCTTAACAGACAAAGCCATTTTAAGTGCCAACTGACGCAGCTTCTTTGTTAAATCAAAAGCATGCGAACGAACAACAGGTCCATGAACTGTCTGACCTCCACGTTGCTGTGTACCACGTAAAGAGCCTAATCTAGCATTACCTGTTCCTTTTTGACGAAAAGGTTTTTTACCAGTTCCACTAATTTCACTAATAGTTTTAACTTTATGAGTTCCAGCACGGCGCTTTGCCAACTGCCAATTCACTACACGATGCAAAATATCAGTTTGTACATCAGCAGCAAAAATATCATCACTAAGTGAAATATCTCCAACTTTTTTATTCTCTAAATTTTTTACGGCGACTTTCATCGCTTTTTCCTTTCCTTAATTAAGAAGATCTATTATTTGTCTTCTTCTTTTTCTTTATTCTCATCATTAACAACTTCCACTGCTGCTTCAGTGTTTTTCTCTATCACACTACGCAAACCAACTGGAAAAGGTGCATTTTCAGGCAATGTCTTTTTTACAGCATCATGGATAGTAACCCAACCTTTTTTTGCCCCTGGTACTGCACCATAAACAAAAATCAAACCTTGTTCTTCATCAACAGATACTACTTTTAAATTCTGCACTGTCTGACTACGAGCACCCATGTGTCCCGCCATCTTTTTACCTTTAAATACTTTACCTGGGTCTTGACACTGACCTGTAGAACCATGCGCTCTGTGAGAAACTGATACACCGTGAGTAGCACGCATACCACCAAAGTTCCAACGTTTCATAGCACCTGCAAAACCCTTACCAATAGTCACACCAGAGACATCAACAAATTGTCCTTCAACAAAGTGACTAACGGGTATTTCAGTACCAACTTCAACTACAGCATCTTGGCTTACAACAAACTCAACTAGTTTTGCTTTTGGCTCAACTTTAGCCTTCGCATAGTGACCCCTTACTGGCTTGCTAATGTTTTTTGCCTTACGACTTCCAGCTCCTAATTGTAAAGAGATGTAGCCATTCTTTTCTTCTGTCTGAACAGACACAACCTGACAATTCTCAACTTTCAATATAGTTACTGGTAAGTGATGTCCATCATTATCAAACATTCTTGTCATACCAAGCTTTTTTGCTATCAATCCTGTACGCATTATTTTTATCCTTAGCTATACTTTCTATATCAACATATTACAATTAAGCTGCAACACGTTCCTGTAATTTAATTTCAACATCTACACCAGCTGCCAAATCTAACTTCATCAAAGCATCAATCGTCTGCGGTGTTGGATCAACGATATCAAGAAGTCTTTTATGTGTACGAGTCTCAAACTGTTCACGAGCCTTTTTATTTACATGCGGACTACGCAAAACTGTAAATTTTTCAATTCGTGTAGGCAACGGTACTGGGCCACGAACTGCAGCTCCTGTTCTTTTAGCTGTGTTAACAATCTCATGTGATGACTGATCCAACACACGGTGATCATAAGCCTTTAGTACTACACGTATATTTTGCGTTTCCATTTTTCTCTAAATCCTGTTTCTTTTGCTAGAGGGAAGCCCACCAGAATTACCTGATGGGCTACTACCTAATTATTACTTAATAACCTTTGCAACAACACCCGCACCAACAGTACGTCCACCCTCACGGATAGCAAAACGAAGACCTTCATCCATAGCTATAGGAGCTATCAATTCAATATCCATTTCAATGTTATCACCAGGCATAACCATTTCAATACCATCTGGCAATTGAACCACACCTGTTACATCTGTTGTTCTAAAGTAAAACTGAGGACGATAATTCGTAAAGAATGGTGTATGACGTCCACCTTCATCCTTTGTAAGAATATAAGCCTCTGCTTTAAATCTTGTATGTGGAGTAATAGAACCTGATTTTGCAAGAACTTGTCCACGTTCTACTTCTTCACGTTTTGTACCACGAAGTAGCGCACCAATGTTATCTCCAGCTTCTCCACGATCCAATAACTTACGGAACATTTCAACACCTGTGATAATGGTTTTTTGAGTATCTCTAATACCAATAATCTCAACTTCATCACCAACATTAATAACGCCCTGCTCAACACGACCAGTAACAACTGTTCCACGACCAGAAATTGAGAAAACATCTTCAATTGGCATTAAGAAAGGTCTATCAACTGGACGATCTGGAGTAGGTATGTATGAATCAACAGCTTTCATAAGCTCAAGAATAGCATTTTTTCCAATTTCCTCATTTTTTCCTTCCATAGCAGCAAGAGCTGAACCTTTAATAACAGGAATATCATCACCTGGAAATTTATATTCATTTAATAATTCACGAATTTCCATTTCAACTAATTCTAATAACTCTTCATCGTCTACTTGGTCACATTTATTCATGAAAACAACCAAAGATGGAACGCCTACTTGGCGAGCAAGCAGAATATGTTCACGTGTCTGTGGCATAGGGCCATCAGCTGCTGATACAACAAGGATACCACCATCCATTTGTGCCGCACCTGTAATCATGTTCTTAACATAGTCTGCGTGACCTGGGCAATCAACGTGTGCATAGTGACGAGCTTCTGTTTCATATTCAACATGTGCTGTTGAAATAGTAATTCCACGCTCTCTTTCCTCTGGTGCTTTATCAATATTAGCAAAATCAACTGCATCACCACCAAATTCTTCAGCTAAAATTTTTGTAATCGCCGCTGTCAGTGTTGTTTTACCGTGATCCACGTGTCCAACAGTTCCGATGTTTACGTGTGGTTTATTTCTTTCAAATTTTTCTTTAGACATTTTTTCTATCCTTTTTGTTTACGTTAATGGGGCAAAAATCAACTCTATGCCAGCTTTTCCTTTACTTCATCAGCAACCGCCTTAGGCACTTGATCATAATGATCAAAATGCATTGTATACTGTGCGCGTCCCTGGCTCATAGAGCGCAAAGTGTTAATATAACCGAACATATTAGCTAGAGGTACCATTGCAGAAATAACTTTTGCATTGCCTCGAGCTGCCATATCAGAAACCTGACCACGACGAGAATTCAGGTCACCAATAATATCACCCATATATTCTTCTGGGGTTACAACCTCTACCCTCATAACAGGCTCAAGCAATACAGGCCCAGACTGTGCTATACCTTCACGGAAAGCCGCACGAGCCGCAATTTCAAAAGCAAGCACAGATGAATCGACATCATGATATGCTCCATCTAAAAGAGTCGCTTTAAAATCAATCATTTGAAAGCCAGCTATAACACCAGTATCTTGAGCTGATATTAAACCTTTATCAACCCCTGGAATGAATTCTTTTGGAATGTTACCACCAACAATTTTACTTATAAATTCATAACCCGCTCCAGTTTCTTGAGGCTCAAATTTAATAGTTACACGAGCAAACTGACCAGAACCACCAGATTGTTTCTTATGAGTATAATCAATCTCAAAAGACTTAGTAATAGTTTCACGATAAGCCACTTGAGGAGCTCCAATATTAGCTTCAACTCTAAACTCACGCTTCATGCGATCTACAATAATATCAAGATGGAGTTCACCCATACCTTTAATTACTGTTTGTCCAGTTTCATGATCAACACTAACACGAAAAGAAGGATCTTCAGCTGCTAAACGTTGTAAAGCAATAGACATTTTCTCTTGGTCTGCCTTAGTTTTAGGCTCAACTGCAATTTCAATCACAGGCTCTGGAAATTCCATGCGTTCTAAAACAATTGGTTTAGCATTATCACATAATGTATCACCCGTGGTAGTATCTTTCAAGCCAACCAAAGCAACAATATCACCAGCGGTAGCCACTTTTATTTCTTCACGATTGTTAGAGTGCATCAAAAGCATTCTACCCACACGCTCTTTTTTATCTTTTACAGAGTTTTGGACATAGCTTCCAGCTTCCATTTTACCAGAGTAAATACGTACAAAAGTTAAACTACCTACAAAAGGGTCATTCATAATTTTAAATGCTAAAGCAGAGAATGGAGCTTCATCAGAAACGTCCCTTATGGCATCAACATCAGAACCAATCTCCTTGCCTGTTACAGCTCCAATATCAAGCGGTGACGGCATAAAGTCTACTACAGCATCCAACAATGGTTGAACACCTTTATTTTTAAATGCTGTACCACATACAACAGGAACAAAAGCATTACCAATAGTACCTTTGCGAATACAGGCTTTCAATGTAGCCTCATCTGGCTCATTACCTTCAAGATAAGCTTCCATAGCTTCATCATCTTGTTCTACTGCTGTTTCAATCATTTTTACACGATACTCAGCAGCTTTATCCGCTAAATCTTCAGGAATATCTAAATATTCAAATTCAGCGCCAAGATTTTCATCTTTCCAAACTATCGCTTTCATTTTAATAAGGTCAATAACTCCAGCAAAATCAGCTTCTGCACCAATTGGCAACTGTATAACCAAAGGCACAGCACCCAAACGATCAACAATCATATCAACGCAACGGTAAAAGTCAGCTCCAACACGATCCATTTTATTAATAAAACACATACGAGGAACATCATACTTATCAGCTTGACGCCAAACTGTTTCAGATTGTGGCTCCACACCTGCAACAGAATCAAAAACAGCAACAGCACCATCCAATACACGTAAAGAACGTTCAACTTCAATTGTAAAGTCTACGTGACCCGGAGTATCAATAATATTAATACGGTAATCATTCCAAAAACATGTAGTAGCGGCTGACGTAATAGTAATACCACGTTCTTGCTCTTGCTCCATCCAATCCATTGTTGCGGCACCATCGTGCACTTCACCAATTTTATAAGACTTACCAGTATAATACAGAACACGCTCAGTAGTCGTGGTTTTACCTGCATCAATATGAGCCATAATACCAATATTGCGATATTTATCTAGCGGTGTTTTATTAGACATCGTATATTCCTTTTCTACCAGCGATAATGAGCAAAGGCTCTGTTAGCTTCAGCCATTTTATGTGTATCTTCACGTTTTTTAACCGCTGTTCCACGATCATTTGACGCATCTTCCATCTCTTTAGACAAACGTTCAACCATTGTAGTTTCAGAACGGTTTCTAGCCGAACCAACCATCCAACGTATCGCCATTGCTTGTTGCTTTTCTGGGCGAACTTCAGTTGGAACTTGATATGTAGCCCCACCAACACGCCTTGAGCGAACCTGAACTGACGGCTTTACGTTATTCAACGCTTCATGAAAAACTTCAACTGGATCACGCTTTAAGCGGCTTTCCAAGCTATCCATTGCACCGTAAAAAATACGCTCAGCTTTTGAACGCTTACCGTCCAACATTAAGCCATTAATAAATTTTGCAACCACTACATCCAAATATTTTGGATCTGGTAGGATTTCACGTTTCTCTGCTCTATGACGTCTAGACATTACTTTAAAACCTTCTTTTAACTTATTTAGGACGCTTCGCACCATAACGAGAGCGAGACTGTTTACGCTTATCAACACCTTGTGTATCTAACGCACCACGAATAACTGTATAACGAACGCCAGGTAAATCTTTTCTACGACCACCACGAACCAATACGACCGCATGTTCCTGTAGATTGTGACCTATCCCTGGAATATAAGAGGTAACCTCAAGCTTATTCGTTAAACGAACCCTAGCAACCTTACGCAAAGCCGAGTTAGGCTTTTTAGGGGTTGTTGTATACACGCGAATACAAACACCACGCTTTTGTGGATTACCTTGTAAATCTGGAGTTTTCGTCTTCTTGACGATTGGCTTACGCCGTTTACGTACAAGTTGGTTAATCGTTGGCATATTCAGCCCTTCTCTTATTTAAAAATCATTTAAACCAAAACATCTTGAATAGATAACCGATACAGCTTGGTAATGCAACACAAAAAAGAGCCACAACTACTTTTTTGTGCTCTTAGACCACCATCTTCATTCGGCAGCCTTATTTTTGTGCCCGTATATTACCGAGTAGACTGTGTTTAGATTGCTTAAATTAAGAATCTACTACCAATCCATCCCTACAAGACTTGCGGAATATATCATATTAAAACTTTACGTCAAGCCCTATTTTTAAAAAAAAGTATTTTCTTAAAAAACATTGAAAAATATAAACAATATTTACTAAAAATTTATATATTTATGAAAGAATGGTACTAGAATGTTATTTTGTGTCTTACAATATTTACACGACACTAAACTAATGAATTGCAGTGATTACAAAAGAAAGAAAATAAAATGATGTCAAAAATACCGCTGTGCAAACATAAAAAAAGTACGGCCGCTTTTACATTACTAGAGCTAGCGATTGTGATGCTTATTTCTAGCTTTATTATAACTGCAATGCTGTATGCATATAAATTATATACTGCTGACAACTTCTTAAAAGAATCACGGGTAAAACAAGAGCTAATTCAAGCTGCTATATCAAGCTACCAGGCAAGAACCGCTATTAGTAACGGTGAGTTGCCTTGTCCTAGTGATATTTCTCTCCCCCCAAATGACCCAATGGTAGGATGGGAGGACTGTACCTTACATGATGGTGGTTCTCCAATTGGCACTTGCACTGCTGGAGGTGGTTTATGTATCGTTGCGGGGTTTCGGGATACCGACGCTGACCCAGATGTTTTAGCTGACCCTGTACTTATTGGAGGCGTGCCATACAAAACTCTTGGTCTAACTTTGGCTGATTCAGACGGTGATGAAATTGGTGATACCTTGTCTTCCGGTGGTGTTATTGATGAAGTAAACTACAATATGGCTATAGACCCATGGGGGTATCAAATGACGTATGCAGTATCTGCACATATGACAGAACAAACAACTAATAAAAATGAATACGGTACGATTAATATTAGAACTGAACTTGGAACTAATATTTCTGATCCAGCTGGCAGTGCGCATTATGCAATTATAGCACATGGCAATAATCATGCTGGTGCATTTACTTTGAATGGAGTTGTTGGCACGACATGCGCCGCAGTAGCTGGAATGGCCGAAGAAGAAAATTGTGACGGAGATGCTGAGTTTGTTCGTGGCCTGCGAACTATGGTTCCTGGTGCTAATTATTATGATGATACTGTTTCCGATAGATCGTTTTCCATATCTAGAATATGGGAGTTCGTTGGTGGGGGATCTACAGATATATATAATTTAAATATTGGTAATGTTGGAATAGGTACACTAACCCCATCTCAAAGACTTGAAATAACTGGAGATTTAAGAGCTTGGAAGATATCTCAGAGTTTAATATGTGAAACTGGTGGAATAGATTGCTTTGACCCTGATAGCTTAGGTAGTGCTGCCGGAACTAAATGTACCGACACTAACCCACCTGCAGCACCAGGAAATATATGGGTAATGAAAGGCGTGAAAAGTGGCCTAATAGATTGTGAAGAAATACCACTTGCAACGGTATTAACGTCACAATCATGTGCAGTTGCTACAGAATATGTCGTAGGCTTTGACAGTAGCGGTAATATAATTTGTGAATAAATTAATAATCATAATCAAAATCAAAGATAAAGGTTAAATATTTTGAAAAAACTATATAGAAGCAAAACATCAGAATCTGGCTTTACCTTGATTGAACTTGGTATATTGATGACAGTGTTTAGCCTTTTACTAGCAACAGCACTTAGTGAATACAGCAGATTTAAACAACAAAAAATTATTTCTGACACTAAATCTCGTGAAAGACTTGTAACTCAATCTCTATCCACTTTTGTTGCTAATTTCAATCGCTTGCCTTGCCCAGCTGATCCATCTCTACCACCAACTAATATTATGGCAGGTATGGAGAAATGCTTATCTACGCCACCATGGAACATACCCAAAGCCACAATTCCAGCCAATGATGGTGAAGTGCGTAGAGTTGCAGGATTTCGTGATACTACCGCTGATTTAGATGCCTTGCCAGACCCTGTACTCATTGGTTCAGTCCCTTATGTAACATTAGGAATCACCCATCAAGAAACAATGGACGGCTGGGGAAGTGCCTTTACTTATGCTGTATCTGAGTTTATAACTGACCCCGCCAGCTACGATGACAAAAAAGGTGTCATTAGAAAATTATTTCGTAGTACTGTTGTGCCTATAGGCGCCATTTTTCCTGAATTAGCCGATATTGATCCGCCAAACCCCGCTATCCCAAATGCATTTATAATTGCTCTTATATCACACGGTCGCGATAAACGTGGAGGATATAATTATCAAGGCAACCTAATTGCACCCTGTGATATGGTAGCACTAGACAGCAGAAATTGTGATTTAGATGCCGAGTTTTTAAGTGCAGACCCAAAGACAGATATTTATAACCTTGATCCTGGAGCATTATACTTTGATGATGCTTTTACTGTTTTTGGAATCACAAGAGATGGTGACAAATGGGCATACACCTCCGGAACAACCATAGAAAATAAAACAGGTGGCAATGTAGGTATTGGAACAAATTCACCATTATTTCCTATGCATGTTGATGGCAATATATTAGTTAGTGATGATTATAAAACAAATAGCTATTGCAATGAAACTGGTGGAAACTGCTTTCCTTCTGCTATGATTGGTGGCGTTGGGGTTGCTTGTGGCTTTAACGGTTTAGTTACTGGTATAGCAAACTCCGATGTTATTTGTGCTACTAAAATTAACCCAACCTCTCTAGTGACAGGGCCATGCCCTCTTGGAGAATTTATTAGAGGTATAACTGCTGGAGGAGCAATAATATGCGCACCATAAGAAAAGTAAACTTTCAAAAAAGTAATGGCTTCACACTAATTGAGACTGCTATTGCAATCGCTGTTATAGGATTAGTTGTCGCTGCATTGTTAATGCCATACAATCTATGGCGTACAAATGAAATTAAACTTAAAACAGATGCTAATATAAACCTTGTAACAGCGGCTTTAACAAATTATTTAATACAAAAAGGTAATTACCCTTGCCCTGCAAGAATAGATGCTGCTCGCGGGGATGCTGATTATGGTATGGTATCCATATGTGACCCTACAGACCCTCAATACCCTTCAGTATTTGACCCTGCTGGTGCTACAACATCAGGTACATTTCAATCTGGATTTTATTATGAAGACAGTCAAAGGACTGATGCAGACATAGATCCAAATCCTGTCACTACTACTTTGATTACTCCAAAAATTCGTCGAGGCAGTGTGCCATTCAGAACCCTGGGACTTGCTGAAGATCAAGTAGAAGATGGCTACGGTATGCGCCTACAATATGCAATAACAGAAAATCTTGCTGTTGTTGGAACTTATGTACAAGAAAGTGGCGGTATTTCTATTGTAGATGGTGCTGGTAATTCTTTAGTTAACCCTCCAGCCACTGCTCATTATGTTATATTTAGCTCTGGAAAAGATTTAAGCGGTGCATATTCACGTGAAGGCATAGCAACTGGAATGCCATGTGTAACTACGCAAAATGATGGAGAGAATTGTAATACTGGTTTAATTGGAAATCAAATTAATGCTATTTATTCACATGCTGCGCATAGTATGGCAAATGATACTAATCACTATGATGACACTCTAAAATTTTACTCTTCTGTAGAGACTCCTTTATGGCGCATAGCAGATCCTGCAGGCTTACATATTCGTGACCTAATTGCAGCTGAAGCTGGTGGGCGTGTTGGTATAGGAGGAATAGTGGCACCTACGGATACAGTACATGTTGCAGGACAGGTTAGAGTAGAAAATGGAAAATCAATGGTTGGTGAGATATGTAATTCATCAGGCACCGATTGTTTTTCAACATCGAAATTTGCATCACCAATAGGTCATCCACACTTTACATGCCCTACATCAAAACAAGGAACTGGTTTTTCTAATGCTAAAATAGATTGTACTATAAACCCTGAATTTAGATGCCCTCCTGGTGATAAATTGAAAGGAATATTTCCCGATGGTTCATTAAATTGTGGTAGTTTTACTGGTTGCCCAAGCCAGAACATAACACTATGTCCTGCAGATAATTACAACCTACCTGCTAGCCTTCCAAATACTTGGCATTTAACAAATCCTGTGTCTGGTATTTCTCATCAACAATGGTGGAGATGCCAAAGTAATGGCACTTGGTTACATTGGTCAAACGTTGGTATATGTTCTTGTACACCTGTAGATATCACAACTACAGTAAGCTGTAATAGTAGACGTCCTGGTAACTGGACTGGTACTATTCAACTTAAAACTGAAACAGTATGCCCTAGTGGCACCACAACTTACACTGAACTATCTGATAATTGTGTTTGTGACCCTAAAACGAATACCGGAACATCAAGCTGTCCAAGTGGATTTACTGGCACAAAAATTACAGAAAACAACTGGACTTGCACTGATGCGGATAATGGTAGCTGGAGTGGTTGGCATGTAGTTCTACCAGACAACTACTGCACATGTAATCCTAGCAGCCAACAAATGGACTTTGCTTGCCCTGCAGGATATACAGGCACGCTTACTAAAGAAAAAGATTTTGTTTGTCCTGCTGGAACATGGACTGGTTGGGATGATAAACCGCCTGTTGTTGACACTTGCACTTGTGGGGGAACACCGCCAGATACACGGGTTATTGGCTGTACATCCCCTCTAGTTGGTAGCATAGTCCAACATAGAAATTATAACTGCCTATTAGATGCATGGGATCCTTGGTTTGAGTTTTCAAATGATTGTGGTGCTGTAACTTTTAGCCTTAGAGATAAAAGTGTTCCTACAGGGCCTCTAAGTGGTGCATTACCTAGGCATTTAGGTAGTACTTGTACTGTTCCTGGAGAAACTGTCGCATGTTCTTCTTTTGCTGGTGGTGGCAAATTCTGGCATTACCCTGTATGTGAATGTGAATAAACTTTATAGAAGATGCTCCTCTCAATTTATTTGAGGGGAGTTTTCTATCGTTTAAGTGATGGTTTTTTAGCTTGCTTAGAAGAGGATGAGAACCTCTTTAAGCACTCATCAGCAATCTCTGGGTGCTTCTGGTATTCTGGCACAGTTTTTATAAATTCTGACACAGGCGAGCCCTTTTTAATCTCTCCTTTTTTCACTGCAACAAGATAGTAATAGGAAATATTATAGGCTTTTTCTTTCCAAACATGCTTCTCTTGTTTATCTATATGCGGGTAACGCAAGCTATGAGAATTATGTTCTAAGTCTTCAATCTTAGTATCTATTGCTTCTATTCCATGAATAGAGCAACGTTCTACAAAATCAAAATAAAGCTCACCTTCTCGCTTTGTTACGCCATCAACTCCGTTAACTATGCGTTTACTAAAGCCAACATCTAGTAAATCCTCTAGCTCCCAGTCGCTATCCTCAACTACGTCGTGTAAAACTCCAATGATTCTTTTTGCTTCAGATTTAGTGTTATTCATACCAACAACAATAGGGTGACTAATATAATCATCACCACCACGTTGTTTTTGAGACATTAACGATGATGATGCGATCAAACAAGCCAATGATAATCCTGCTTTAGGCACTTCATTACCTTTTGAAACTTCTGCAGCACAATGCTCAGACCAACGATTCTTAAT
Organism: Alphaproteobacteria bacterium; assembly: GCA_021775895.1. GTDB lineage: Bacteria > Pseudomonadota > Alphaproteobacteria > Micavibrionales > CSBR16-224 > JAJFGX01. Next base: position 18,488 of record JAJFGX010000097.1, read on the forward strand.
CTCTTCTTTCGAAAACATTCACTAGACTCCTTAATGTAAGAAAATTATGTAACTTATTTATACACTATGTCTGGGTATATAGCAATGGCTATATTACGATCCTCTGCCAATAGTACATTATAGGTTCTGCACGCAGCCCCTGTATCCATTGATTCCACAATAACTCCATGACTTTTCAAAGTATCTCTGATTTCTCTGGATAGAAATTCTGCTTTACTACCTCCACCAAAAAGCAATACATCAACATTATTTGCAGCAATAATTTGAGAAAAATCTTCAATTACAAGGTTTTTAGGATTTTTGGGAGCTAACCACTCCACAACCAGTGTAGGAAATACAATTAATGGACATGAAAACATTTCTTCATTAATACGAAACCCATCTTTACTATATGACTGTATTATCTTGCGGTCTGCCGCAATCATTGGTGTTACATCAACCATGCATTCATTCCACTTTAGAGCGCTGTTTCTGCCTGTGTTATTGTCACATCTTTACGACGAGGATTAAAATACACAAGCAATGGAGTTGCCACAAAAACTGAAGAATATGTTCCAATCAAGATTCCGAACATCAAGGCATTAATAAAGCCACGAATAACTTCCCCACCAAATTGCCACAAAGCAACCAAAGCCAATAAAGTTGTTATACTAGTCATCAGCGTTCTAGATAATGTTTGATTTATTGATAGGTTACATATCTCAGTAAATGGTTTCTTTTTAAACTTACGCATATTTTCTCGCACACGGTCAAAAACAACAACTGTATCGTTTATAGAGTAACCTGCAATCATTAATACAGCTGCGACAGTCGATAAATTAAATTCCATCTGTGTTACTGCGAAAAAACCAATAGTAAGTAAAATATCATGTGCTAAAGCCAATACTGCGGCAATACCAAATTGCCACTCAAACCTAGCCCAGATATAAACCAATATCCCAAGCAGTGCATAAATAAGGGCTTTTGCACCTGCTTCAATTAACTCGCTTCCAACCTGAGGCCCAACAAATTCTATACGTCGATATTCAACATCACTTGCTAAAGCACCACGTACTTTACCCATAGCTACTTTTTGTTCTGCCTCATCACGATCTTGTTGTGGAATTCTAATCAAAACTTCATTAGTAGCACCAAACTCTTGAATACTAATAGCACCAATATTTAAATCACCCAATGTTTTACGCATTGTTATAATATCTGCAGGGTTTTCTGCGGTACGAATTTCTATTAATGTACCACCAGTAAAATCAATACCAAAATTTAGGTTCTGCTGAAAAGCATAAAACAGGCCACCTATTATCAATAGCATAGATATGCCAAAAGCTAAGAAGCGCTTACCTACAAAATCAATGTTTGTATCATCAGGAATAAGTTTTAAAACTGCACGCATATCTATTAGAGCCTCTTTTTAATTGTATTAAATTTATATTGGTAGAACATCTCGTTTTTCTTTTTTAAGCCACACAACCACTAAAAGACGTGTCATCATAATTGCAGAGAACATTGATGTTAAAATGCCTATTCCAAGTGTTACAGCAAAGCCTTTTATTGGCCCTGCACCAAAAGAAAATAATAATAAAGCTGCAATTAAAGTAGTTAAGTTAGCATCAATAATAGTTGACATTGCCCGTCCATAGCCCGTATCAACTGCTGAGAAGATAGAGCGACCATTCCTGATTTCTTCACGGATACGCTCAAAAATTAATACATTCGCATCAACTGCCATACCAACAGTTAGGACAATCCCTGCAATTCCCGGTAGCGTTAATGTTGCTTGCAATACTGACAATAAAGCAAATATTAAAGCCATATTTATTAAAAGTGCAATATTAGCAAATATTCCAAACAAACCATAAACCAACATCATAAATATCAACACAAAAGCCATACCCATTAGGCTGGCTATTTTTCCTGCTGCAACTGAATCTTCTCCAAGGCTTGGGCCCACAGTTCTTTCTTCAACCACAGTCAAAGGAGCAGGCAACGCCCCTGCCCTTAACAATAGTGAGAAATCAACAGTTTCTCTTACAGTAAACTGTCCCGTAATAATGCCTGAGCCACCACAAATTGGATCATTGATTCTTGGTGCCATAATTATTTCTTTATCAAGAACAATCGCAAAGCGTTTATCTCTATTTTTTCTAGTAACATCACAAAATTTTCTAGTGCCTAACCCGTTAAAATTAAAACCAACTACAGGCCTATTATTTTGATCATATGTAGCTTGTGAATCTTCTAACATTTCTCCACTTAATACAAACTTTTTACGAATCGCAATGCGTTGATTAGGATCTTCACGCAGAGGTAAAAGTTCTGACATTGGCGAGACTTTTCCGCCTACAATAGAAGATGACTCGTCTACCATATGAAATGTCATTTTAGCCGTAGTACCAATAAGCTCTTTAATATACTCAGGATCTTCAACCCCTGGTAATTGAATCAAAATACGATCATAGCCTTGACGCTGAATAACAGGCTCACGAGTTCCAGTTTCATCAATACGTCTACGAACAATTTCTATTGATTTTGAAAGAGTGTTAGTCTTAATTTCTGTCAACCCTTGAGTGGTTAATAATGCAGTTACACTGCCATCATCAGCAATATCGACCTGCATAGAATTTTGGCGTAAATTGCGAGCTATCTTATAAGCCTTCTTTTCATCTTCCATGTCACGTATTCTAAAAACAATAGAGTTATTCTCTACCTTCAAACCAACATAGCCTATCTTTTCTTTACGTAGCTCGCTTCTAGCTGTGTCTTTCATATTTTCTAAGTGTTCTGCCATAACGTAGTCCATATCGACTTGCATCAATAAATGAGCACCACCTTGTAAATCCAAACCAAGACTAATCGTTTTTTGAGGTAAAAATCCTGGTAGAGAATTACGTATATTCTGTGACAATAAATTAGGAGAAGCATATAGCAATGCCCACAAAGCTACGATAGCTATTAATATTATTTTCCAGCGTTCAAAATGAATCATGCTTAAGCTTTCTTTTTACTTGTTCCACGTGCTTTAGAAACACTAATATCTTTTTTACTAGTCGTTGCTTTAGTAGTTGCTTTTTTACTAGTAGTTTTCTTTACATTGTCATTTTCCACTTTACTACTTACAACGTCTTCTTTGTTAGACACTGCTTTTTCACGCATGGTTGTAATTGTTGAACGTACGGCATGCACTCTAATACCATCTGCAAGCTCAATCACAACTTCATCGTCACCAGTCAATTTATAGATTTTACCAATTAAACCACCACTAGTTACAATACGATCACCTTTTTTTAGGTTATCTACTAAATCACGATGTGCTTGAATACGTTTGCTTTGTGGGCGAAAAACCATAAAGTAAAAAACCAATAAAATTAGAGCTAGTGGCATCATTGATGTAATGATACTTCCTTGATCTGCTACTTCTGTTCCTGCCTCGGTTAGCCCTTGTGCTAATGCTGGTGTAATAAACATGATTGCCTCTTTCTGTTATTTTGCTATGTTAGTTCTAAATTTCTAACATAGAGATATAAGCACAACAAGCAGGAAATTCAATGTCTGACACAAATAAAAAAAATAAAAAGCTAATAATAAGCCTCAGCATGGTTTTATTAGTTATTGTTTTTACTGCATCTTTAGCAATATATAATGCAAATAATATTATCCAAAACATTGTTATCTCACAACTTGCAAAACAAGGATTCAGTCACGCAACCATTGAAAAAATTGATTTAAGCTCAAATAGATTCGCTATATATGGACTAGAACTATCTGATAACACAAGAATCGGCTACCTAGAAATTAACTATGAAATTATACCAAGCATTAGTAACCCCATAAAACTAGGCAATATAGTATTAGATAAAATCATACATAAAGAGTCAAAAAGTGCTGAAATATCTAGCTCTCCGCCACTACCTATGGCTCTACATGATTTGAAATTAATCTTGTCACAGAATATTCCTCTAAATAAAGTAACTATAAAGACAGCAAAAATAGTCTTTCCTGAAGGACATGCAACACAATTAGACAACCTAAGATTAAGGAATACTGAATTATTAATCAATAACTTAGAACATAGCGTTAATGTAAAAGGCAATGTAAGTATAGACAGTATATACGGTGATTCTTACGCCTCTTTTACAGCAAGCGCTAACAATGCTGGTCATTTAAATTTTAACTATGAAATAGAAAAGGGAAGCATTAATTTACCTAACTTAAAAGGCAAAAGGTTAAGTGGTTGGGGCGAATTATCATACGATAATAAAGATTTTTATAGTCAAGCATCTATCAATATGGGTAGTGCCTCTATTTTAGGCATACCTTTTCGTGGTGTTTCATTTACTTATAGTGATGAGAAAGAATCCTCAAAAAGCACTTTAATTGGTAGCGGACGAAGCCTTGGCGATATTGCTCAATTCTCCGTAGCAATTAATATTTCCTCTGAAGAAAATAACAAAGTACTTGTTGACGGCAAAATAGATATATCAGCAAAAAAACTTGAGGAATTACCAAAACTTGTTGATGAGGCTGATATAGATTTATTAATTGATGATAAATTAAAGACAACAAGTGGCTCTGCTGACATACGCATGAATTTTAAAGGCAATAAACCTTATTACGAATTAATAAATATTTCCAAAGGCTGGGAGGGTTTTCAAGGTAGCTTTGCTTCTTCTTTTAGTGATTTAGTTATACCTCCATATATTAATCACACCAATCTACAGCTACAAAGCAACTTTAACCCAATAGATGACGGCCTTGAAATTACAGCGAAAAATGTTAATTTATCTTACGATAGGGCCATAGATTATAATGGAAGTTTTAACGCAAAAATTAAAACTAAACCAACATTAAAAATAGATATCGCTGAAATAGATGGCATAACTAAACTTACCAAACATAAAATCACCGCTGACATACAAAAGGCTAATATTTCTTTAGATAATAACAAAAAGCCTTTCTTAAATAGTAAAGCAAAAGCAGTAATAAGCCACTCTAATAATTTTCTTGTTCCTATGCATTCTGATATATCTGCTAACTACTCGAAAGATGGAGCTATAAACTTCAAAATAAAAGCTCAAGACAAAAACAATTCCGCAACGGCTAATATAAAAGGGCAACTGTCTACTAAAAGTAACAATGGATTAATTAAAGTTAGCATTCCACCCATTACTTTTTCTAAGCTAGGGCTGCAACCTGATGCTTTAGCTCCTGAATTAAAAAATACTCTAAAAGACACTGATGGCATAGCTTCACTTGAAATGAATATCAAATTACCAGAGCAAAAAACTACGGGCATTTTGGTTCTAAAAAATCTATCTACAAATTATAATGATACTATAATAGAGAACTTAAATACTGCTATAGACATAGAACAAATATCTCCTTTAAAAATCAATCGACAAATAATCTCAATTCAAAATTTAAAGCTTGGTATTCCTTTTTATAATGGTTTTATGAATTTTTCCTATGATGGCTCTAATAAAAAGCCTCTAAATATCCACAATGCTAAATGGAATATTGCTGATGGTACTATTTCGCTGAATAATCTTGCACTTAACCCTAAAAACCCTAAGGCAGAATTTAACTTAAATATTTCCAACCTTGCTCTACAACAATTATTTAAATTAGCTCCCTTAGATGGATTAGAGGCAACAGGCATAATCAATGGTAAGCTACCCGTAGAGCTTGATGGTAGTGTTATTCTAATTAAAGATGGTAGCTTAGCAACAACCACAAAAGGCACTATACGCTATGCACCAAAAGATTTGCCTGCTTTTTTGCAAGATAGCTCGAATCAGAATATAGTATACCTGCGTAAAGCACTTAATAACTTTCATTACGATGATTTAAGCTTTACAATTAATGGAATCGCAGGAGATGAGCAGAAAATAACACTTCGTGCTGAAGGGAAAAACCCAGACTTTACGGAGCAACGACCAATAATTTTAAACTTAAATTTAGAAGGTGCTTTAGAAAATATATTAAAACAACAAACAAAAGCATATACAATACCCGATGAAATACAGAAACTAATTAATAAACATGAGGAAAAGAATGAAAAATAACGTTAAAAATATTGCACTAGCACTTGGAATACTTGTTTTTGTCGGTGCGTGTTCTCCAACAGTGCAAGTACAGGCACCAGATAAACCGATTGAAATTAATCTAAATATTAAAATTGAACAAGAAGTACGTGTTAAAGTAGATAAAGACTTAGATGCTCTATTTGCAGAAGAATCTGATATTTTCTAAATAACTAAATAATAAAGGAATGCACTATGATGAAAAAAATTATAATTACAGCTATGTTATCGCTATCTATTTTGATAGTTATCCCAAATCTTGCAACCGCTGCGGCTATGAGCGTTTCATCTGCAAAATCTCAAGGTTTTGTTGGTGAAAAGCCTGATGGTATGTTAGGTTCTGTCTCAACACCTTCAAGTGAAATTGTTGCATTGGTAGAAACTACTAATAATAAACGCCTAGTAAAGTACAAAGATGTTGCGACTAAAAGAGGGCTTACTGTTGAACAAGTGAAAATGCTTGCTGGAACAAAGCTAATGAACGAAGCTCCTGCAGGGCAGTATATATTTAAAAATGGAGCATGGGTAAAAAAATAATGCCAGAAAATACAATAAAACTACAAGCAGCTTCAAAATCTGAAAGGCTATATTTAGACACACGCATGCGTCGCAATCGTAAAAGCCCGTGGTTGCGTAATTTAGTGCGTGAAAATACAGTTACAGTACATGACCTCATTCGTCCTGTGTTTCTAGTTGAAGGAAGCAACATACGTGAAGAGATACCTTCAATGCCAAATGTAGAAAGACTAAGTATTGATCTGCTTTTAAAAGATGTCGAGCAAACAGCTGAGCTTGGTATTCCTGCAATTGCTCTGTTCCCATCGACCCCTGAAGAATTACGTAGTCATGATGGCAAGGAAGCATGGAACAGCAACAATTTAGTCTGCCGTGCTATGCGAGCATTAAAAGATGCCGTACCTGAAATAGGTTTAATATGTGATGTTGCTTTAGACCCATATACTAGCCATGGTCATGACGGGCTTGTTAATGAAGATGGTATTGTTTTAAATGAAGAAACAGTAGAGATTTTGTGCAAGCAAGCTCTAGCTCAAGCTGAGGCTGGAGCTGACATTATAGCCCCATCAGACATGATGGACGGTAGAGTAGAGGCAATACGTAACACTCTAGATAATCATGGCTATACAGATACAAATATCATGGCATATGCTGCAAAATATGCTTCTGCTTTTTATGGGCCTTTTCGTGATGCAGTGAAATCAAGTGGCTTTTTAAAGGGT
>JAJFGX010000098.1 GCA_021775895.1 Alphaproteobacteria bacterium
ACGCAGTACACGAGGATAATACGACAAATCATCTGATATTCTCTTTATATTGTTATTGTTTTCAGTCACTTTAGTTCTTCCATTACTTTGTTTTCAACATTATGTTGTCCACTCTACACCATTATTGGGCATCTGTCAATCTATATGTGAAGTTAAAATGTAAATTATTTTACTTGAATTATAAATCTTTACGGAAATCAACATCTGGTGGACACCAATTTCTGATAAATTCAACCGCATCTTCTAACGGTTGTGGGCGAGCGAACCAGAATCCTTGACAAGACTCGCAACCAAGTGATTTTAAAACTGCTGCCTCTTCACGATGCTCAACACCTTCAGCAATTACACTCATGTTCAAATTTTTAGCTAAAGCTATTATTGACTTAACCAATTGATAATTATTCTCTTGCTCCAACATTAATCTAACAAAGCTTTGGTCAATTTTTAGTGTATTAATTGGGAAGAAATGAAGGTAACTAAGACTAGAATAGCCTGTACCAAAATCATCAATTGAAACTTCAATACCGAAGTCTTGACATTTTTCTAGTCCTTCTCTAGCAATTTCAGGCTGCTCGACCAGTAAGCTTTCTGTTATTTCCAAATGAATTTGCTTTGGTTTTGTCTTATTCTTATTCATAATTTTTTCAACATGGGAGAAGAAATCTTTATCTGAGAAATCATGAACAGAAAAATTAACACTAATAAATAAAGGCTCATCCATCATGCAACTTGTAGAATTAACTTCTTTTGAAAGTATATTAATGCTCTCACAGGCCTCATTTAAAGCCCATCTTGAAACATCAACAATCAAGCCACTTTCTTCTGCTACAGGAATAAATATCCCCGGTGAAATCATACCTTTTTCAGGGTGAAACCACCTAGCGAGAGCCTCAAAACCTGCTATTTTACCAGTTCTAAGGTCAATGATTGGTTGATAAAATAATTTTAGTTCATGATTCTTTATTGCATCATGTAACTCATTATATACTTTCAAAGTATTAACAGCTACGTCCACAACTTTATCATCTTTTTCTAAATCTTCTGCCTTAATAAATCCCGGTGGAGGCACTTTTACCACTAATTGTGAACGACTAAGCATATCACGATAACGAGTAAGAATCACCTGCATTACCATTCGCAGAATAGGGTCAGACGATTCGATTCTTCTGGCAAAATCATCTCTAGAAATCTCAAGCACTTCGCAATCTTCAACAGCTCTAACCGATGCAGTTCTAGGCTTATCATCAATCATTGCCATTTCACCAACTATTGAGCCATCACTACGAGTCCCTATTTGTATTAATTTGCCTTCTCTTGCAACAAGAACCTCAACACTGCCTTTTTCAATTATATAAGCACTATCCCCTTGTTCACCCTCATGAATAAGCATTTCACCTTTTTTAAATGTCTTTCTGCCTGTAGTATGCACCATATCAATTCAATCCAATATTAAAATAACTACCTTCTCCATTATTATAAAATAAAGTTAAATAAAGGATAATTTTTTTAAAATGAAGATAGATTTTTTAATAAATTTTATCTATGGTAGCTAAATAGTTTACGCAAGATAGAAAAAATATTTAATTATTGAGAATATTTATATGACCTATTCAGGAATTTTAATTTTATATATTGTTTTTCGATTGAAACAATTAATTTGCGATTTTTTTCTGCAAAATACATATATGGTGACACATAAACATATGCCATGGCGAGAAGGTGGGGCAAAAGCTTTGTTCACACATGCTGGTATTCATGCATTATTTACTTTTGCTATTGTAATGTTTTATGCGCCAAGCCTTTGGTGGTTAGGTTTTCTTGATTTATTTGTACATGCATCTATTGACCGCATAAAGGCTTGCTTAACACATGGTAAAGGTTGGAATTATAAAGACAATGTTTTTTGGTGGGTTTTTGGTATAGATCAAGAAGCACATAACTTTTCTCATCTATTATATATAGTGGTTATACTATCTAAAACAGGACTATTACTTTAGTAGTTACATAACTCAATCCAAACAACATTGTTGTTATCAACTTGTTGTTTAGTTAATTCTGTATCTTTTGGTGTAGTATATACTGGTTTATATAACATGCAGAAATCACCGCCTTGTGAAGCATTGACGCAACCTTGTTGCATAGCTAGAATCATGTTGCAAGCGATCACGATAATGCATTGCTTTATTAACCGCTTCATTTATTGCCTCTTCTCTTGTTGCATGTTTTTTATACTGACCTGCTCGATATGCCCAAAATATGCCCACGAATAGAGCTAAACCAAACATACATAAAATAATAAACCCAAACATATCTAGTAACCTTCATTAATCTTTGCTAAAAGTTGCCACAGCACCAGCAATAGCGACTCCAGCTGTTACAATTGCTTCTTTTTGCTCTGGAGATAAAACCATTCCCAAGGCAGCTACCAAAGAAATAAAACCGAGCCAAGTTGAACGCTCTTTTGAACGATCTAAAATAAATAAAATAATTTTCTTCATATTTCTCTCCTTATTATATTTAAAGCCTCTATATAAACAGTCTTAGGATACCAATGTTTTGGCATATTATGACTATGATGAGGATATCCATTTTCATGTATAGTAATTGCTTGAGCCAACTTAACCAACATATCTGGTACAGCAATAATATCGTAACGTTTCACACCTAAAAAACGTGCAACATGTGTAGCATAGCTATCTGTTGCATTTTCATGCGGTGGAGCCCAACGATTAATAATACTCTGCACGGTATCTAGTCCGTATTTATAATGATAAGTAAGTAGAATTTTCATTATAGCCCTTAAACCAAATACGGGACTTACAAACTCAACAAACTCATGATCAAATGGCTGCTCTCGCATTCCTTGCCATTTAATAGAGTTCTGGCGAATATTGCCTGAATTATTATTACGGATTCCTCTTGGTAGTACTTTTTCCATTGAGCCTCTCCTTATAGGTCATGAACTTTCCGATCTATCTGATTAACTTGTGTGTCTATATGACGAAGCTGATAGCTAATTTCTTTCAAAACATCTAAAGACAGTTGCTGTACACGAATAAATTCTTTAATCGTCTCTTGCAGACCATCTACAGATTCTTCTAATGATTTACGGATATACCAAACTTTAACACCATCAGCGTCTGTCTGATCATGCCAGTCATACAATTCATCAATTTTGCGTTGCATAATCAAAATATCTGGTCGAATATCTTTTTTGCTTGTTAAAAAAGAAAAAACCTCACGCAGAATCATTAAGGCGACGATTGCTCCAATCCCCGCCTCTGTTATATCTATTGGAAACATTGCTAATTACTCTTTTTATAATAGAGTTGGGGGCATTGTTAACTTCAACTCATCTGGAGTGCTTTTGATTGATAAATCCAAAGTTTGCGGAATGTCTCTAAGTGCTTGTTTTTCAAGCTCTACGTCATTGCCACGCAATGTTTCTATATCAAGTTCACTTAACTTTTTATTGCGTAATTCACGTATCTTATTCATATGAATTTCACGAGCTTTGGGCATATCAACATCGACTGTCTCTGTTGGATTATCATCCGTCCATGCTTCACGAAAAATTTTATCACTGGGGATATTAACCGTATCAGTAATACGATAGGTTAAGCCATTTGGTACATCTTTCGTTGCTATATCCTCTATAGACATTTTTTCTAATTCTTTAGGGGCAGGAATCATAATACCTACTGTTCCATCACCATTATTTATTACTATTCTTTTCATTATTGATCTCCATGTGCTGAAATTGTTAAAGTGGCTGTGTCTGCAAGTGCGTTTGACGTATTTGTTACTAGTACTTGCAATTGAGATACAGAGGTATAACCGAAAACAACATGAGGTTGACTTGTATTTGCCGAAGCCCCACTCGCTACGTAATTCGTATTAGCAAAGCTAGTCGTAAAATTAATTGCATAATTACCAGTGCCATTATCAACAATACTGCTAACATTAAAGCTATCATTAATTGCCACTGTTCCCGTACCAGTCATATTGATCCACGCTTTTACAGTTTCATTAGTAGGTAAATTATCTGCTAATTGCTTTGGAGTTATATATCTTGTTGTGTCTGTACCTGTTGTAACCTCCGCATCGGTTGCACGCTCAACCAGCCCTTCAACCGTTGTGCTTGCAGAACCCAAAACAGCGCCGCTAATAAATGATGTGAACTCATTAGTTGTTGCATTGATATTGCCAATACTAATCCAGTCTGTACCATCATGCATTTTCAACAGCCATGGGGTTGCTGTATCATCTAGCCACATAGTGCCAGCCTCTGCATAACTAGGGGCTGTACTACCTTTATGGTGATTTAATAATGCACGTTTACCGTCATTGTCTTCCGTCCTATATTGCAGTCCACTTTTATCCGTTCCTATAATAGGATTTGCTTGCGTCATATTTTTCTCCTTTTTTAGTTTAAATATGGTTGACTTATATGTTTACGAATGATATTTATTATTACATGTCAAAAAATAACAATAAATTACCGGCTCCTGCTATGGCAGAAATACCGACTCCAGATAGCAAAAGGGATGTAGAGTGGCTTGCTAAACTGTCACACCAAAATCGTGGTGAGCAAATTGCCGCTATGGAAGAATCTATAACTGATAACAACCCTTGGCGTGTGTATGCTTTATTGCAACTACCTATAAGTGACGGTACCTTTACAAAAACTGGTATTATTTTTCAATCATACAAACAGTCTTTCTTTACCCGTGCCGTTAATCATAATAGTCTCAAAGCTCTACGTATCATTGTTAGTTGCAACAAAGGACTTGCTCATGATCTTCTAGACAAAGAACCATCAGGCTCCCTTGAAAATGCTATAAGAAATAATAGAGACCCTGATCCTGAACTTATCTCTTTCCTACTTGATATTGGCGCTGACCCGTTTAAAGACAACATGGCAGGTATTAGCTTAGCTGTAGAAAAACACCAACTAGATGTTGTTAATGCTTTCCTTGATAAAGTGCCTTTTACAATTGAGCCTTTAAAAGAACTCCTTACTAAAGCAAAGAATGACGATGTATATGTAGCAATTGAAAAAAAACTAATCGCTGCAAAGCTTCAACGTGCAGAAAAAATTAAAATTGCACAAAAAGAGGCTACTCCAGAACAAACAGAAAGATGGTTTCCTGTAGGCGATTTTCAAATTATGCATATTGAAAAAGCTAATGACTCTTTAGAAACTACAATCAGCCATATCTTTAACTTTAAAGCAGAGCATATGACTAGGCGTATTACAGATAACCAAAATGCTGTAACATCTGAAACGTTTAAATTCTCAGCTATTCGTGAGGCTACAAACCTAATACAAACAGCCCGTGAAGAATTATTAAAGCATAATCCAAAACTACCTAGAGTACAATCTATGCGTACAATATCGCCTCGTGAACCTGAAGCCGCGCCTACACCTCCTCGTGAACCTGAAGTCAAGCCTGTTGCCAATAAAGCAAAGCCAAAACCTAGACCTAAGCCTAGACGTAAGCCTAAGTGATTTCTTGACCATAGCCTTTAGCTACGTAATCGAATGTTCTAATTATGCCTACTCCAAGACTATCAAAGAAACGTATATCAAAACCTGATGTCGCTGTGTTAGTAATTGTATAGTAATCACCTGTTTGCATATTTTGTGCTGACACTGCAATTGCTGGGATATTCTTAAACCCTTGAGTAAACAATATAGAAGTTCCTGATGCACTAGATGTTATGTCTTCCACACCAATAATACGATCTGGCATATCGATCTTTACAGACAATCCTGAAATAACTGGCGTAACATTTATGTCAGTAGTTACTACAGACACCCTAAAATCAAATCCTCTAGCTGTATAGTCGCCAATAATAAACGGAGTCCACTCACTCCATACAGCACCAACATCTATTGGATTATCATCAGTAGTTCTTAGCTCTATAATTGATGACCAAGCCTGACTAGCTGTCGAATTGTCCCAAGTACCCATATAATCAACATTATTCCATTGGTCAATTACAGTAGATACATCAAGACCAACTACCGAAATAGATGGACTTAATGTTGAAGTATACACAGCACCTAAATCAAAGACCTCGTCAAACGTATAGCTGCCACTTTGACGAAAACCATTATCACCTAAATCAAAATCTAATACTTGATCTAAATTAGCCCAATCATCAACTATATCTTGCCCTATAAGCTGCAAAGCATTATTTGTTGCAAACATATTGACCTTACTACCATTAAAACTAGGAGCTTCGTCGACAATAGCTATTTGGTTCTGCCCTAATAATGATGCAATAGTAGATGTAATAATTATAGCATTTTCACTTTCTTGACCTTGAATATCAACCGCCTTAATCAAATAAGAACCTGCACTTGCTGGCACAGAGACAGATGTTGTAGAAGATGAAACATGTGTTACCAAATCAACAGAACTATCCCATACAGCCCCACTTACTGCTTCAGAAAAGCGAATATAATAATGACTAAGATCAATATTAACCGATCTATCCCAAGATAAATGAGCAGTATCACCAAGAATATTTATGCGGAAGTTTTCAATATCTGAAGGCAAGCCTCCTGTGCCAATTACTGCATAGTTTGCAATAATAGTTGCCTTAGAAGACCAACCATCTAATCTTAAATAAACAAATTTAATATCATACACTACACCTGTTTCTATGTTAGAAATTGATATCGTATTTTTTGCTATACGAGTAAACTCTGCACTTGAAAAAAAGCTCTCATCTGCCGAGCGTATAAATACTTTTATATCAAAATCATAATTAACTTCTATCGGCTCTAAATTAATTACAATACGTGGAATGAAATTCCCAGAAGCACCTCTTATCATAACTTCTGAACCTGATTGTATATCCATAATTACAGGAGATGGCGGTCGCTGTAATTCTGTTGGAATAGTAATGTTACTATCAAAATCAGGTATAGTGCCACTATCTGCACCATGTATTGCAGGAGCAGCATCTACGCATGTAAGTTTAGCAGATAAGTCATTAGATGGACGAATGGATTGCACAATTAACTCAACGCTTTCCTTGCCTGTTTCACCAAACATTGCAAGATCACCAGATAATGGCGTATTTGCAATCGGAAAAGGCGTTACAAAACTTAGAATTTTAGTCTCGCCAGCTACAGTCAAAACACTTTCGACTAATGAAGAACCATCATTTTTGCGAAATCTTATACTATAGCTTTTACCTACTTCCATCTCGACAGTCTCATCAAGCTCAACTGCTGTAACATTTATCGTATCATCTGTGACACTTTTCACTCTTGCTGTTTTTAAACCAAATAATGGCACATCATGAGTAAAGCGTATTAAATCTCCTCGAGTGCAAACTATGTATTCTATGTCTGTACTAAAGCTGTACGTCTCTGGACGCAAGCGTGCAGTTGCTATGTGATAACGTCCATCTTTCCATACTTGCTCTGGACTGGTAATGCCTGATAGCTCTAATGTTTCAAATAATGTTGCATTACTACTATCATAACCATCATCAAATACTAACATTTCATCTTGTTGCCAGCCTTTTTCACTGTTTGCAAAACGAACTCGCAACGCATGTGGAAAATCATCAAACTGTCTTTCACCCTGAAAGTCAAAGCTATTACGTGGTGTAAAGTGCTGTATTGGCACTGTTTGAAGCTTATCTGTAATAACACCCCATTTGCCATCAATAACTGAAGGACTTGCACGCCCTGCCGCTGTAACTTCCAACAATATATCACGTACTGAAGCTTGATAGTCAATTATAGAATTAAACTCTCTATCATTATCAGCACAAATAACATGCCATTCCTCTAGCTTACCAATGTCAATTCTACTATCTATCAAAGGTCTTGCATTTGCATTACCTTGCAAAACATGCCTAAATAAAGATGCAGGATTTGCGGTTGCTTGCTCTACCCAGTTTTCTCCGTCCCAATCTGGCACAATAGATTCAACTACTGCATTAAAACGATCAATCATTCCACTAAGCTGATCTGTGGCTTTAATCCTTAAAGCTGTCATTGCCAATCCTGACATATTAATTGGTGCTTCATGCCTTATCGTCCGTAGTGCCGTCCATACAGTCGTATCAAAAACTGAGCTACTAGTCGTATCTGCGGTAATACGTTTCACACGCACATCATACTGCCCTTTTGGCACAGAGAAACGTACAGAGTGACGCAAAGCATTGCTTTGTTTGCCAGTGATTTCTATTGCGTGGAACTGCAATCCACCTGCTGCCAATTGTATTTTATTGGCTTGTATTGTTGGTAGAAAATCAGCACTATTTTCAATCACACTGCCAACAAGACTTAAATCACGCTCGTCAATTAACTCTGAGAATAAAGTATCTCCGACATGAATTACTTTCGCAATTTTTACTTTTGTATCTGGTATTGATGGCAAATCAGGCTCTGTAGCTGCAAAAACTATATCTCCATTAACATCAAAACCAATTTTTTTACTGCCTTGAATAACAGAAACAACGCCAGTTGCTTTATCAATAACTATAAAATCAATTCTTTTATAATACCGCCCAGCAAAAGTACTCTGCCCTGATCTATAATTCCTAACACCTGGAGTTTCAAAGTTAGCTGTTGTCTGTGAAGCAACATTCTTAAAGCCAGATACACCAGCACTCCAATCGCCTGTACCTGCCAATGCGTACTGTATTTCAAGCTGTACGCTACGTGACTGCTTCTTACCATTACTGTCAAATATCATTAATCCATGCGATAAAGTTATATCAACAGATATCTCATCTGCATCAATTTCTGTGGTTCTAATATTATAGCCATCAACCTGTTTTAAAGTCACTTGTAAGTCATTTTGCAATACTGACTGACTATATAACGACAAAGGCGTATCGCTATCAAAACCTTGACGATGCTCAATTTCAACACCATCAAATTCAACAATTGGAGTCTCACCAATTTTAATATCACTAATATCTAATGGTCCATAACCCCAAACAAATAGCATACGTAAATATTGATCATTACCTATTGTCTCTGTGTATGGCCTTGCCCCCATTGGTGGAATCATACGATATTTACCTAACACTTGTGGAATTCGACCAAATGGTTGTGTTTGATTTCTAGCCCCTTGAATAAATAAAGTTGGACTATCTTTAACAGTAGAGCCAGATTTTTTGCTAGATGGTGGAGCAATAGCATTCAAAGCCAGTCGACCAGCAAAACTCAATGCTCCAGTAACTAATCGACTACCAGTAATGCCAAACAAACTTGCTTGCCCAAAAGCTGTACCTGCCAAGGCTGTACCTAAAAAAGAAGTGGAGGCTAGAACTGCTATACTTAAAACAGCCCGCAGAGGATTCTTTCCTCCGCCACCTCCACCCATAGGCACCACCCTTACTTGCAAGGTTGTTCCCGCTTTTGGAGTAACTAAATGCCATTTTTCCCTTGGGATATAATCATCATTAATAAAAACATGAGCATGACATAGCGAGAATATATCTGGCTGTGACGCATGCAAAATATCAAATATGGATAAGCCAGCAGTAATATTACTATCCAATCGTTCCACTAAAAATGGGTGTGGAGCTATAGAGAGATGAATATTTTCCTCTTGCTTATCATTCTGTTCTGTCTGCTGTTTCATTCTCATTCCTTTATAGAGTTACTGTGTAAAGGCTAAGTGGAATTACTTTAATTCACCATGCCTAAAAATACCGCTAATACGGTCTTTCCAACGCCAACTATCATAAGATTCGATACTGCTATTAATATGCCTTTCAATATGCAACATACGTTTGTCACCTATTATACAGCCCACATGCATAGGCTCACCACGCATACGTAACACTATTACATCTCCGCATTTTTCTTCACCAAGCTTAATACTGTGCCATTTAGATGACTCATTTCTAACCAATTTACCAATTTCTTTCTGACTATAAGTATTAGTATAATTGCTAGTATAAGAAGGCAGTACCGTGTCAAACTGCTCAAATAAAATTAGTCGCACTAATCCCCAGCAATCTAAACCATAAATACTACGTCCATGCTCTACAAAAGGCAGGCCAATATAATGACCTGCCCAATAAGGAATTGGCATTTTAAATATCCTTAATTTTAGAAAATTAATATAAAAAAAACACCTACGATTTATTCCAACCGCAGGTGCTTTTACGCTCTAGAAACTCATTTTATAACTAACAATAATTATAAGGACATTTTACTCTTAGAACGAATACTTTGTCTTGTGGAAACACTACTAGCATTTCTAATTTTTTCTTGAATAGCAGAAACTTTATCTGCATCAAAACTGGCAAAATTATCCAGTCCTGATATCACATTATTTGCATATTTTGATTCAACTTCTGATATTTCCATAGCTAACACCCCACCAATTACTCTATTATCACTAAAATTCTGCTGATAATTCTATTATACACTAATTATGCAATTTTACAAAGGGTCTTAATAAAGTTATTTAAAATCAACTATATACATATATCATTTTTTTATACCTTTATCTGTTTTTATGGTTATATTAAAAAAGACTCGGGAACCCTGCTGGAGTAAAAACTCCTGATGGGTAAGGTTCTGCTGTGAAATCTTCTATTGTTAACTCTCCTGTTACTGTAAATGCATCATATTGTATGTTATGCATTTTAAAATCAGGAAATGATGCTTCAACCGTATCAGGATTTGCTGCACGTACAATTTCCATTAATATATTAGGACTGCTCGTCATAGTTCTAACCGAGCTTATAATAGTTCTATCTACATTATCAATTTGTAGTCTCGCATTGGCTGATAATGCCTCACTATCCTCTGGCAAGGATAAATCAAACGGAAAAGCTGTAAAATTATTACTACGGCTCAAAGTATCGACTATATCGCTAGTTACCCTAATAGGACTACTTAATGATGCATGATCTATCGTTAATAAAATAAGAAATACATCATCAGTTTCTTGTGCATTTAATGCCTGAATAGTTGACAGTGTTAGTGTTCTACTCATGGCAATATCTCCAACTGTAGTGCAACTCGAAAATACTCACCATTCTGAGAGCGATATTCTGGTACGCTGATAAAGCGTGCGGTCTCTAACACTCCTGTACGCGGATGAGTATAGTTAAAACCCAGACTACCACTTTCTAACGTATTCAGATAGAAATCATCTAGTGTCGCCGTTTGAGTTTTACTAAGCAAATATGCAACACCTATCTTGCGTGATGAAGCCGTTGACCTTCTACGTATTTTATCAGGCCCTGTTTCCATCTTAGTACGAATAGTATTATCATCTAATGTTTCACTATAACCATCTGATAATGGATTTGTTGGTAGGGTAATTGGCCAATCAACCATATTATCACTCTCCTTTCAATCACTACGCAGCGGTAAATGTGCCTGTGCCGCTCCTAATTAAGCTAGCAGAAAAGCTTTCCAATCCATCATAGCTACCACTACGATTATAATCTTGTATTACAAAAGCAGCTTCATAAACATCACCATTTGGAAAAGCTAATTGAAAATTATTGATAGTTCTATCCATCGCAGCTAAACGTAGAGTTTCTTCTGATGCGTCATCTTTAAATAAACCATCAATATTAATCTGTAAGCTTTGTACGCCAGCATCAATTACCATTGACTGCACACCAGCATCGCCCATTGCAGTATCATCTACTGGGTTATTATTTACGACCATAGCATTCGTCCTTGCTGCTCCTATCGCAGTAAAGACCTCTGGCCCTCCGCCATCACCTATTTTTAATAGAAAATCTCTTCCTTTTTGACTTGGCATAGTTTTATCCTTTCTGTTTTTTATAAAATTTCTTCGGTTATAATTTCAAAATTCTGTATTGCACTTCTAGTTTTGCCATCTTTATCAACAATTGTACGAGATGAAACAAATCGGCAAGAAATTACAGATTGCCCTGCAATAGACCAATCATTTTTCTCATGCAATAAATCATATACTGCTTGCATTATTTGTTTAATTTCTTGCATGCCTTGATAGCGACTAAAACTCTGTAGAGTTAAACGAATATTAAGCCCCCTACCTATTTGAGTATCGAATGGTTCAGCAAATGCATCACCTAGAACAATGTAAGGAAAGGCACTTTCTTCTGGTACATAATCAAAAACACGATTTGCTAATAATGCAGTTAAACTAGTATCTGCCTGCACCGCTGTGTACATAGATGCTTGCACGTCCCACTGACTATCTGCGGACATTATTTTCTCCTTATAAATGTTATAAAATTATAGATATAGTAATAAAGATGTTTTATTCTTATAGAAGAAGGAGATTTTCCAAATGCTAATAAGAAATATAAAAAGCTTTTTTACTGTTATTATATTCTGTACTTGCTTATTACTTTCCAATCCTGCCTCAGCTGGTTTTAAGGAAGGCAAAGAAGCCTATACTAAAAAAGACTGGGCAATGGCGATATTTGAACTTCGTCCTATAGCTGAGCAAGAACATGCTGAAGCTCAATTACTACTTGCCAATATGTATAGCGATGGCATGGGTGTTAAAAAAAGCATACCTATGGCATATAGCCTCTATAAACGCTCTGCCGAAAATGGCAATGACAATGCTATGCTAGCTCTAGCAACAATTTATGTTAGCGGTGTTGGCGTTCCAAAAAATATGGACAAAGGCGTTGCATGGTTCACTAAAGCAGCTGAAAGAGGCAACCAAGCGGCTCAATTCACACTTGGCAGTATATTCGTTCAAGGTATAGAAGCTGATAACATACCAGCTGATATTGTTGCATCTTATAAATGGTATCGTATAGCGTCACAAAAAGAAGATATTAAGCGTATTAAGCATGCATCAGCTGAATTAGTAAAAGTTCTGACAGAGAAACTAACTCCTGAAGAAATTGCAAAAGCAGAAGAAGAAATCGCTAACTGGCGTCCAATAACCAACACACCACAAGATAGCGATAAGTAATCATAGCTTTAGCAAATAGCAAACTAGAAATTTATTTCTTGCATCAACATCTTCAATACGTTCAATTGCAAAGTTATTTACTCCATCAGTTAACTGTTTATCCAAAGTCATATCTGCATGGTAACGCATAATAATCTTATGCGTTGCCTTGTGAGATAATTGTGAGAACTCTACTCTCTCAACTATTTTCAGCCCTATAAGCTCAACAAATATATTTGGATAATTTGCAATATCTTGCCATGTGGTTTGTTGCCCACCACCACCATCATTTACAATCACTGCTTCTTGTATTGTTAAACGATCACGCATACTGCCTAAGGATATTTTCATCTTTTAAATCTCCATTTTGCGATATGGTTGTAATATATTCAAAGCACCAGAACGTATTAAAACATTCTGCCCTTGCTCATCATCACCACGGTGTTCATATAAAATGGTTAAGACCATTAATATTGCCTGCTTTAAAGCATCTGGCACATCTGTTGTGCTCGCCCCATAACCTGCGTCATAAGAAAATTCTATACCATTAACTTTTCTGGTTGGCACTGGAAAAACAGAGCCTTCTTTTAATACAACTCGTCCTTGAATGCTATCGATACTATATGAAGCAAGATCTTCGCTAACTCCAACATCCGCCGCATCATATACTTTAATATCTAACAGAGATAAAAATGGCAATCGTGGCAATACAACTATGCCACTATCTGGGAATTTATCTATGAACATGCTAAATGTTTGTTTTATAAAACTTCTCTCAGTAAAGTTTTCACAAATTTGCCTTGCTGTTTCAATTAAAGACTGCACAAGAGTATCATCAACCGCTGTATCTAAGCGTAAATGTGATTTCGCCTCTGTTAGAGTAACTGGCTCTATCAATGGTTTTACTGTCTGTATTAAGCGATAAATCATTGTCTTATCCTTTATTCTTATTACTTGTTTTTCTCTTACGCTTTGTGTTTGGTTTTGCCCAACCTTCATCTAAAGCAAGCTTAGCACAGCTCTTTGATACTTCATGTACACCAGGTGCATAGCTCACAACTCGAATACCATCATATGCATAGGAAAATGGCTTTATTACTTTAATTTTTATCATTTACATCACCTCAAAAAGAAAGGGGAGCAGTGATTACCGCTCCCCCATAAATATCAACCGAAAGAGATATTTAATTAAATTGCAAACTTAAGAAGTTTAATTGCTTCAAAGTTTGATACATCTCCGCCAACACGTTTAGTTGTGTAGAACTTCACGAATGGCTTTGTTGTTAAGTTATCACGTAGGATATGTAGACCTTGACGATCAACAATTTGATAACCAGCGTTAAAATCACCAAAAGCAATAGACAGGCTATTTGCTGCAATTGCTGGCATGTCCTCTGCTTCTACCACATTAAAGCCTAGCAAAGTGCCGCCTTGTTGTGATTGAAAGTCTGGAGTCCATAGGTAATTACCATTACCATCTTTTAACTTACGTACTTCTGATAGAGTAGAACGCTTCATCATAAAGACAGCATTATCTCTATATGATGCTTTCAAGCTATAGACCATGTTGATTAAAGCATCGCCAGGATCTGTAGCGGCAAAGCCTCCAGATACTCCAGTATTACTCTGTTCTATTACTTCAAAAGTAGTCGCATTAGGAACGCCAGCGGTATAAGTCAAGAAACCTGTAGGCTTATTAACACCGTCACCATTAACAAAAGCAGTGTTTTCCATGCGAGCAAGCTTGTCTGCAATTTTACCAGCCAACCATTCATCAACATTAAACTGTGCATCATCAAGCAATTTTTGAGTTGCTCTAGGCTCTGCATATTGCTCATGTACAGGAATTGTGTACTGCCCTATTTGTGGTGATGCAGTTTCTGTTCTAGCAGCCGTCTCGCCAACCCAGCCAGTTGTTGCTTCATCAAGATCACGAGTTCCCTCTAATCTATCTGTACCAACAGTTACAATATTCGCCACTTGACGCATAGGTGAAGTGTCATGAATTAACTGAACAATTCTACCAGAAATATCAGGTGTTACTAAATATCCGCCATCAGGATCAGAACCAACGCTTAAAGCTTTTATTTCTTCAATACTAGAACCTGCATTATTCTTACGAATATAATTCCAGAAAGCTGACTTATAAGAACGGTATTGATCCATATCTAAATTACTTGAGTTTTTAGTACTCAAAGCAAATTCAGAGGCTTCTTTATATTCAGCAACACTGTTCTCACCCATAGGAGAACGTTTTAATACGGTCTCCATAATATCAACTCGCCTTTTTGCTAAATCAGCAGCATCTTGAGCTCTACCAATTTCGTTATTTAGTCGCTGTACTTTCATTTCTGTTAAAGTATCGCTACTGCCTTTATTTTCAATCTCTTGCAAACGTTGATCATTTGCTTGTTTAAAGCTAACAAAAGCTTGCTCTAAATCAGAAACTGCATTTTTAATTTCTTCACGCATGTGTAATCTTCCTTTTTTTAAATTTTAATAACTCAGCTCAAGCAACCGTTCTGTTAGTCGTGACAGAGCAGAAACATCAGAGCCAAAACTTTTTGCACTCCCTGCATCACGCAAGGTTTCAATGGTCTTGTAGCCACCAGCAACAATGCTTTTGGCTTGTTTGCGGCTAAAACCTGCATCACGCAGGAAAGCCTCAAATTCTCGTATATGTGGAATTCTTCCTGAATCTAGAGCTGTTTTTACAGCCGAGACCCTAGCACTATCCAAGGCTGGAAAAGTGACCAGTGATATTTCCATCAAATCAATTTTTAATAAAGTACGCACACCTGTCATCGGGTCAATTTCAGAATCAATAGTTTTAAAACCTATTGAAAGCCCTGATAATGCATTTTCTGACATTAATTTATGTGCCTGTTTTGCTCTGGCAATATCATCAATAAATAACTGCCCTTTTACAAATAGCCCTTTATGATCTTCTCTAATTTCTCTAAATACGCCAATTGGCTCTCGTGTATCATGTTGCCACAGTAATGGCGGCATTCTTCCACTAACTCTATGTGCTTGTAAACTTTGTGTAAAAGCACCTGCCTCTACCTTATCCCGAACATTATCAATATCATTAAAAACAGATGCATAACCTTCGAATATCCCTGCATCATCTAATGATTCAAGGTCAAACACAGAATTTATAACTTGTGATCTCATTATTTTTTACTCCATTTATTAGCTAATTTTTAGTTTATAGGGCTATATTAACGACCATTCAAAATAGGTCGTAGACCATAAGTTGCTCCCAATGCTTGAAAAGCTTTAGAATTCCCTCTGGTTAAAGATTGTGCGACCATTGTATCGACTAGAATTTCTAACTCTCTAGTACCATTTGATCTTTGTTTTTGTTGCACAGAGACATCTGCTCCAGCATTATTGACAACAGTGACATTAACGCCTGAAGAACCACCACCAGCACCACTAGAGCCACCATTAGCCACAACCTGACCTGCAGTTCTACCAGTTACTAACAGCTCAGGGCCTCGCTCGCCAACAACAAAAGCTTGCCCTGAAGCAACAGCTCCACCGCCAGCCCTAAAACCTAAAAGACCAGAGGCAAAATCAAGTATGCCACCAAAAACTCCACCATCTTTGCTACTAGATGTGCCACTAGCTGGATTTTGCGTTATACGAATATTACTTGCCATTACTTCCAATAAATCTTGAGTCAATGATGCAAGCTCTTTCTTCAAAAGCCCTTTTGCAGTCTTTGTGCCTTTTGATAAATCAAACAAGCTATTTGTTAGCTCCTTAATACCTCGCTTAGACACTGCCTCCATTGTTTTACCCAGGTCAGATACTTGCTTGCTTGTCTCGCCGATTGCTTTTGTACGTTTATTTAAATCGCCAACAACTGTAGATTTTAAAGTTTGATCTGCGGATAATGGTTTGGTTACATTATCTCTTATATAATTCTTCAGTGCTTCCTGCACTTCACGTGCAGCACTACCTTCTAAAGTAAAACTCATATTTACCTCATTTCTATCTGGTCTAATTTCTATTTAATTATAACGAGCGACTGCGAAGCGGGCTTTGCCCGAAGCCTACGTGGCGTTTGAACTTAGTTTGCAATATTCTTATTGTAAACTACTACTAAGATCAGGATACCATTTTATGATAAGAAACTGTCGTTCCTGCAATACATAGCTCTAAAAACACTATCATTTGTTCTTTATACCAATTCACGCCATCTCTAATAATTCTATTACCTAAATCATGATAATCATATGAAGTCCCTGCCTCAGCCAGCATCATATGAACCAATGTTATAGCATCAGCTATCTTCCAATTATCACTTTTAAACCTATTCAATAACGCAGGAACACTGCCAAGCTCATCTTCAATTTGACAAATTAAAGATATAGTTGGTTTAATCACATTGCCACCACTGCCCATATCAAGACGAATATAATTCTTATTCTGCATAAGATAACCCTTTTCTATTTCTATTTATGTATTTCGACTATAGATATTTTTTACATCATATATAACTACATAGATTTGTAGCTAAACTAAAGTATATCTCCACCATCAATAGGAGCTAAGCCAACGGCTTTACGTTTTTCATTCACCGTCATAAAATCTGCACTTGTTAATCTTGACCATATTTTCTCACGCCTAGGGGCTAAAGCCTCAATTGCATCACGATCATAATCAAGTGATAAATTATCGCCAAAAATTGGCACTAACCAATTATTAAGCTCATCTTTAACGTGTTCAAGCAATGGCAAAACAGCGTCATCATATAAAGCCAGCCTTGCTTGCTCAAAGTTAGAATAGGTTAACGAGCCATCAATACCAACCAATTGTGATGGGATATGATAAGCTAGAGCAATTTCTTTTGCTGACATCTCTTTAGCCGCAGTCCAGTCCATATCTTTAGGTGACAAAGACATTTCACGCCAATCAAGTCCACCCTCCAATACCAGAGGGCGACCTGCATTACTACCACCTGTGTAATGATCTTCTAATTCTGCCTTTAAATTCTGGCGTTGCTCATCAGTTAAACTATCTACTCCATTTGTATTAGATGGGGTGTAAACTAAAGCCCCACTTGGTCTACCGCTATTTTGTAGTAAAGACGTATTCCATTTTGCAGCCTCATTATGCTGATCAATACTATATGCTGCCGCCTCTAAAGGGCTCATACCATACCAATCATCTAAAGGGTGAAAAGACTTTATATGCAATACTTGAACATGACCAGTTAAGCGGTCTACTGAGTAATCAATATGCTTACCTGCAACACTATAACGATATTTTTGTGGTACACCTCCAGCACCAGCAATAATACTCATGCGATCTGGTCGTAGCGTCCACAACTCTTGAGGTGTTGAACCATCAGGGCCAACGCCCTCTAAATAAGTATTACCAGAGATTAAATAAAAGCCATATAAAGCCTCAAACATCTCTGTGCCACCCTGCATTGGATTAGGCTGTTTTAATAGCTTAATTAATGGGTGGTCGAATAATGGAGTCTTATGTCCTGCGTGACCTTGATAAAGTGTCCAAGGAACAGAGGCTGCATTTTGTGCAATCAACTTTATACAACGATGTACTATCACATTTTTCTGATAGCCCTCTTCTGCTAAACTGTCATAGCGTCTTGGTGTGAATCTTGGTTGGTTTGCACCAAACTGTACTAATAAAGGTGCAGAAGCACTAGCCTTCTTTTCTTTACCTATAACAGATTCTTTATTCCACAGTTTTGTAAATTTTTCTGCAAATCCCATTTTATAATTTCTCCAATACTTAAAATATAGACGTTTCAATTAATAATTGAGACGTTGTAGCCCACGACTGTGGGTCGGTCGATTAGACCGAAGCCTGCGTGGCGTTTGAACGCATCAATAAAATTGCATAATTCTTATTGATGATAACCACAAAAAAAACGACCTTTAAAAAAGGTCGCTTATTTGATGTTCTCTCATTTTATGAAAGCTTGTTTTCTTGGTATTTCTCCATCTTGAATACTAATCTACATTAATGTTCCCGCCCCGTCAAGTAAAAAATTAACAAAAAAGCAATTTTTTTACATTTTATTAATTTTTATTGCCTATATATAGCATTTCACCACATTAGAAGCGGCTTTTGAATTAAAACAATAAAAGAAAAAGTCTACCAATTTATAACAGGGGGATCTGAGGCATCAAAAGACATTAAAGACTTTAATTTACTAACTAAGGCTATAGAGAACTCAACTGATCAAAATAATGTTGTCGACGCAGTTAAAGAAGCAAGAATCTATACAGATAAAATAGAGAGCAGCCTAAATAACTTAAGATCAGATATTTTACTAGATAAAGAATTGTCGCCCGTGGATTATGGGAGTATTGCAATTCAATACTCCAACACTACAAATGATCATAGAAATAAACACAATGACAATATTAGAATTATACCTAATTCTATGACCAGAGGTTACCTAACAGAATGTAGGGCAGAGCATAGGAATAATGCTAATTCTACCGCCGACTGTATGGATGATAATACTCCTCACAGTATTATACATATTACAAATTTATCTACAGCAACTATATACGCACTTTTAGTTGGGGCATTATTAGGTCCAACTACGACTTTAAATGATTCATTTCCAAAAGTGATAACTGATAAAATGGACGCTTATAATCGTAGAAAAAGAGAAGACAAAAAAAGAAGCTGGTAATAAAATAATCTACTAAACAAGAAGGCTACCAAACGAGAGGGCCGTCAGAGGTTTTATTGAGCATTAATTCAGTCATTGCCCAAACTCTGGCGTCCACTCTATCGGGGCTTTTACCGCCAGAGCCTTCACCTTGTGGTAGAAAAGCACACATTTGATCTTCTAATATTCCAAAAACACCAACATGATGAATTTTTCCTTGCTCATCTAGGGCGGCAATTGGCTCTGCCCTTGCATATTTACCTCTACTTGCCCTAACTGATTTATAAGGTATGTGCTTATCATGTGTACGCAATGTATGCTCTACCATATCTCCGCCCTGATTAACCTCTGCGACAATACGATCAGCACTGTATTTCTCAAAAACCGCAATCGCTTTTCTTGCCCATGCTGATGGAGAATATGCACCGCTGACATCTTCTAGGATATAACCATGCCCATCACTACCAAGTCCAGCGACGATAATTCCAGTCTCATCACTGCCTTGATGGTGACTAACCGCAGGGTCGATCGCAACGACTATTCTTTGCATTTCTGGCATATTAGAGCTTGCTATTCTATTATCCTCTAAAATCTTACGTGACCATAAAGCGCCTGAAACATCGCTATGAAACGCCTCTTCAATGGTTGCTGGATATTCACGGCGAAACGCCCATATACTGCCAAGCTCCGCTATTCTGGCTCTACGCCATAGAATCTGCCCATCATCTAAATCATATGTTGTTTTATAGTTTTGCTCTTCGGCTGTTAGCGATAAATCTGGCGATATATTTTGACGATACTCGCCCTGCCAAAACCAAGGAACAAATATCAGCTCATAGGGAATTTGTCTATTATGAGCCTCCATGCACATTTTATAGAACAAGCCAGATGCTCCATATGAAGTACTTTCTAAAATAACTTCTGTACCACTAACATCTGGTACAGCTTGCAAAATTCCTGCCATATGCATTGTTGCATGCGACCAATACGCAACCTCTGAGCCATGGAAATACTGTATAGTCTCTGACCTACCCACTCCTTGCGATTTGGCAGAGCCAATTTTATATGCAGAGTCCAATGCATCTAAAATTAACTCTTTAGCATTTGCCGTTGCTGCATGCGGTCTAACCAAAGCTGGGCAATATTCGTGAAAACGCCTAGCTATTTTATAGACGTTCTTTGCTGCCTCTTCCAAATGAGTTAAAACAAAGGCATTTGCTCCATAATTGTGGCTAATCAGCCAATAAAACCTGCCCGCAACGTAAGTCGAGCAACCTTGCTGCCTCCCCTTAAGAATTAAAGCCCTCACCCGTCCGTGCTTCTTTAGTTGTTTCTCTAAACGACTATGAATATAAAGCTGAGCTTTGTTTAAAATAAATGGGTGGACTCCACCAGTTTTCTCACGAATCTTTAAGCATTTAGCCGAATAATGGACAAAGTTATCCTTTAGCCGTTGCCGTACTTCTCGTTCAAATTCATTCATTTTGTAAAATTATTCTCTTTTAAGTCTATTAACTCCATCATAGAGGTCTTCTTTAAATTTATCTCTATCATTAGAATAATGGCAACGCTTGTGACAATTAGGGCATAAAGCAACTGCGTTAGTTACAGTATCAGAACCGCCATCTTTTAAGAACTTTACATGATGCACCTAAGATAAGGTTGTCCATCATCTGTTTTAAAAGGAGCGTCTTCACCACAGCCCTCACACACACCATTTGCCAAATCAAGAACACGTCTAACAACTTTGGGGCAACGTTTAGGACGCTTAATACTTGCATCAACTTGCCCAGGATTCTGCTGACCAGGAACATTTTCCTCTATATCGGACGTTGGTTCAACACTAGATACTTCATCTTTAAACTATTTGTATTTTTTTAATGATTTCCTGCGTGAAGCTAAGCCCTCACGAATACTCTCATATAAATTTTTGCCTTCTTTCTTCGGTTTAATATCTATTTTTGTTGTATTCTTTTTTTTATTTTTTTCATCTTTAGAGGAATACCTTAACTCTTTTAATAGCCACTCAAATTTATCATTAGCATAATACTTGTCTAAGTCCCCATATTGTTTTTCAATTCCTGTACACCAACTAAGTATGTTTCCTGCTGTAGAGTCGTCTAAAAAACTTAACCACTCTTTAAATTCTTTTTCCTGCATTTTACTATCCCCCTAGTTCAATGATAAATTATATCATAAACTAAACATCAGGAAAAAGATTTATCATGTCAGACATGAAACCCGCAGAGGGTAAGTTTTGGGCTTTATCTGTTATGCCTAGTTGATAGACAGCGTAGCCCTCCAATGCATCTGCGATATCTTGCAAGCGTGCCTCATGCCATAATTGTTCTGGTGACCACCCCAATGCACCTAGACAGAATTCCGATAAACGTCGGTAATTTACAGTCCTGAACATTGAGGGCTGGTCTTTCCCTCAGCTACTGCCCCCATTGCAGACAAACCAGTTAAGATTGGCACACAGATTTGCAGAACCACTAACATATAGTGAGCCACGCCTTTTTGTAGAATTTCAGCTAAGATCTTTTCCTCTGAGAAATCTTTGAGTAATATCATATATATTTCTACTAGCTCATGGCATGCTAAATGGTTCTGTTCAATTTTTTCAACTAAATGCCATAGGCTACTATATGGTTTTTCTAATGCTGATATTTTCTCTAATGTTGGAGAAAACAAACAGTCCTTCTCAGCAAATATAAACTCTATATCACCTCGTGGTGTTAATTTGATCTCTGTATTATTCATGTTTCTCTCCTTTTTAAGTTATTATTGCTACTCAAGCTCTTTGAGGGCTTCCTCATGGGTTTTTAGTAATTTAAGAATTTCTTGTTTATCTGGCTTTGTTTTGCCTGTTTCTTTGGTGACAGAAATATCTGGCAGAGTTTTTTTCAGCAAAGCCAAGGCAGCATTTACCTGAGTTGCACTCATATCTGTGCCATTAATAATATGGTTTTCTAATGTAGAAATTATTGCAGCAACATTGATTTTTTGACGAATTTCTTCGTCATCACTCTTATGAGACATGATATATATTTCTGAAAATTATTGGATTATGAATTACAGACTAACAAGATAATCCCGAATTGTCAAGAAAAATTTCTATTTTGTAAATTTAAGCTGCATTTTTAGCTTTGCCACGCTCTAAAAGTGGGGCTAAAAACTGTCCTGTATAGCTTTCCTCAATTTCTATTAATTTTTCTGGTGTTGTTTGAGCAATAATTCTACCGCCTTTGTCTCCACCCTCAGGGCCAATATCAATAACCCAATCCGCTGTTTTAATTACATCTAAATTATGCTCAATAATGACTATAGTGTTACCTTGATTGACCAAATGTTGCAAAACTTCCAATAGCTTCCTTACATCTTCAAAATGCAGACCTGTTGTTGGCTCATCTAAAATATACAAAGTTTTTCCTGTGGCTCTTTTAGATAGTTCTTTGGCTAGTTTAACACGTTGAGCCTCACCACCTGATAAAGTTGTCGCTCTTTGCCCAATGCTGACATATCCTAGGCCTACATTCATTAAAGCCTCAATCTTATCTCTAATAGATGGCACAGCCTTAAAAAATTCTAGCCCCTCTTCTACGCTCATATCCAAAACATCTGCTATAGTTTTATCACGATATTTAATCTCTAATGTCTCACGATTATAACGACGACCATTACAAGTGTCGCAAGTTACATGCACATCTGGCAAGAAATGCATTTCTATCTTAATTACGCCATCACCTTGGCAAGCAGCACAACGACCGCCTTTAACATTAAATGAGAAACGACCCGCACCGTAGCCTCTGGCTTTTGATTCTGGCAGTCCTGCAAACCACTCACGAATAGGCGTAAATGCGCCTGTATAAGTCGCTGGATTAGACCTTGGAGTGCGACCAATGGGAGACTGATTAATATCAATAACTTTATCTAAATGCTCAAGCCCTTTAAGATGCTTATAATCACCAGCGACATGCTTTGACTTCATTAATTGCCTTGCTACTGCTTTATATAGAGTATCTATGATTAGCGAAGACTTCCCCCCTCCAGAGACTCCCGTCACGCAAGTTAGCGTGCCAAGCGGAATTTTAATATCAACATTTTTCAAATTATTGTGAGTAGCACCAGTTAATTTAAGATATTCATTAGATTTACCTTTACGACGTTTTAAGGGCAGATGAATTTCTTTTTCCCCGTTTAAATATTGAGCTGTAATACCTATGCCAGCTTTGATTACTTGTTCTGGGGTACCTTTAGCAACTACAGTGCCGCCATGAACGCCGGCACCCTCGCCCATATCAATTAAATAATCAGCACTGCGAATTGCATCTTCATCATGCTCAACTACCAATACAGTGTTGCCCATATCTCGCAAGCGTTTTAGAGTCTCAAGCAAGCGATTATTATCCCGCTGATGCAAGCCAATCGATGGCTCATCTAATACATATAATACACCAGTTAAGCCAGAGCCTATTTGCGATGCTAAACGAATACGTTGACTTTCTCCACCCGACAGAGTGCCTGACATTCTGGATAAACTAAGATAATCAAGCCCTACATTATTTAGGAAATGTAATCGCTCTTTAATTTCTTTTAAAATACGTACCGCTATTTCTTGGTTTTTTATCGATAATGTTTTTGGTATATTTTCAAACCATTTATATGCCTCAGCAATTGATAATAAAGATACTTCACTTATGTGTTTGCCATCAATTTTGACCGCCATAGCCTCTGGCTTCAAACGGTGACCAGAACAAGAGCCGCAAACTTGACTTGATTGATATTTCGATAAATCATCACGTATTTTTTGACTGTCTGTTTCATAGTATCTACGACGCAAATTAGGGATTATACCTTCAAAGGGTTGAAAAACCTCATAACGGAGACTTTTTTTACTATCATAATTAATTCGTATTTTTTCATTGCCAGAGCCATTTAATATTACATCTCGCACTTTCTCTGGCAATTTAGACCAAGGCACTTGCATAGATACACCATAATGTTCTGTTATACTCTCTAAAGTTTGCTGATAATAGGGTGATGACCAAACAGCGATTGCTCCTTTTTCTAAGGAAAGGCTTGCATCAGTCACAACAAGTTCTGGGTCAAAACGCATCTTATTGCCTAAGCCATCACAATCAGGGCATGCTCCATGCGGGTTATTAAAAGAAAATAACCTAGGCTCAATTTCAGGAATAGTAAAGCCAGATACAGGGCAAGAAAATCTGGCAGAAAATAATGTAGTTTTTTTATCCTCTGCATTTTCTACCATTAACAGCCCGTCAGATAATTCCAACGCCATTTCAATAGAATCAGCAAGCCTTACAGATATATCTTCTCTAACCACCAGACGATCGACTACTACTTCTATATCGTGTTTAAGCTTTTTATTAAGTTCTGGAGTATCATCAATATCATAGATTTCTCCATCAATTTTAATTCGCTGAAAACCTTTTTTCTGTAGCTCCGCTATATCTTTTCTATATTCACCTTTTCGTCCCCTGACGATTGGAGCTAGCAAATAGAGCTTAGCCCCCTCACCCATCAACATAATTTGGTCAACCATTTGACTAACGGTTTGGCTAGTAATTGGCTTGCCTGTTGTTGGAGAATAAGGAATGCCTACCCTTGCCCACAATAAACGCATATAATCATAAATCTCAGTTACCGTACCAACCGTTGATCTAGGATTTCTTGAAGTGGTTTTTTGCTCAATTGAAATTGCAGGCGACAACCCCTCAATTGAATCAACATCTGGTTTTTGCATCATCTCTAAGAATTGCCTTGCATAGGCAGACAAGCTTTCAACATAGCGGCGTTGCCCTTCGGCATATATAGTATCAAATGCTAGCGATGACTTTCCAGAGCCTGACAATCCAGTAATCACAACAAGTTTATCCCTTGGAATATCAACTGAAATATTCTTTAAATTATGCTCTCTAGCACCTTGCACACGAATGCTTTTATTGTAATCGTTCATCTATTCTTACCTTTCAAAGCTCAAAACTATCATATCTATTGCATAATTCAAGAAAATTTTATATAATATGATTCCTTTCAACCAAAATAATATTTTAACAAGGAGCTAAAAATGAAACTTAAAGACATCACACCAGAAAATTTTATGTGCCACACTGCTAGCTGTTGCCCAGCTGTTCTAGAAAGCGAAAATGATTCTTACGTTATTATTGGTAAGAAACTAAGTGCTGAAGCTGAAAAGCAACTAGAAGGTCGTGTAGCTAATGACGAATTCGTTGTTGAAGTTCCAAAAGGAATGATCGACGAAATCATTGCAAATGCAAAATAATATCTTTAATAACTAGGGTATGATGAAAAACTCTACCCTAGTTAATTTTGATGAAGCTCAAGAAAACCTATCAGGTGATCTACTCTCCTCTGTTTTACTGCCTATACCCGTAGATAAAACTTATAACTATATTATTCCAAACAATATGAATATTTCTATTGGTGATACAATAGAGGTTAATTTTGCCAATCGTAAATCTCTTGGGGTTATTTGGGATATTAATAAAAATAATGGCTCAATACCGCAGAATAAATTAAAGCCTATTGCTAAAGCTTTTGATAACTGTCCTCAGATTAACAAAACAACTCGTGATTTTATAACTTGGGTGGCAAAATATACAATGTCCCCTCTTGGACAAGTTCTTAAAATGTCTTTAAGTACGCCTGAAGCTTTCGCAGAAGAAAAACCCATAATTTTGTACAAAAAAAGTTCAAAGAACCATGACATTAAATTATCTACGTCTAGAAAAAATGTACTTAAAATTATCGAAGATAATAAATTATATACAGCAACAGAGCTTGCGAATAAAGCGGGTTGTGGCACTGCTGTTATTAAAGCTATGGCAGAGAAACATCTGTTAGAAACAGAAGAAACATCAGCTCCAGCACCTTGTACTAATCCAGAACATCAAGAAATAGAGCTTTCTAATGATCAAATGCAAGCAGCAACAGGGTTAATTCAACAAATAAACAAGCAAGAACACAATGTTACTTTGCTTGACGGTGTAACAGGCTCTGGCAAGACCGAAGTATATTTTGAAGCTATCTCTAAAGTATTAGCCTCGGATAAAGATGCTCAAATACTTGTATTGTTACCAGAAATTGCACTATCTCAGCAGTTTTTTGATCGCTTCCAAACCAGATTCAATGAAGCACCAGCAGTTTGGCACTCTGCCGTGTCCAAGACTAAAAAGCGCAAAATATGGCGAGGCGTAGCGGAAGGAAAAACTAGAGTAGTTGTTGGTGCTAGGTCTGCTCTATTCCTGCCATTTAAGAATTTAAAATTAACTATTATTGATGAAGAACATGACCCATCTTACAAGCAAGAAGATGGTGGAGCAATTTATCATGCTCGTGATATGGCGATTGTCAGAGCAAAAATTGAAAATGCACCAATTATATTAGTATCCGCAACCCCTGCGCTTGAAACCATTGTCAATGTTAGACAGGGAAAATATAAGTCTGTAATTTTAGCTGGAAGATACGGCGGTGCTAGCATGCCAGATACTCATATGATTAACATGCGTGAAACTCCACCGCCAACAAGATTAAGTTTTCTATCGTCAAAGCTAAGGCAAGTGCTAACCGAAACTCTTGAGGCAGAAGAGCAATCATTATTATTTCTAAACAGGCGTGGCTACGCTCCATTGACCTTGTGCAGGACTTGCGGACATCGGCTTGAATGCCCATCATGTACGGCATGGCTGGTTAATCACCGTAGCTCTAACCGCTTGCAATGCCATCATTGTGGTTACGGCATGATAATGCCAAAAAAATGCCCTGAATGCGAGGCGGAAGATAGCCTTGCCCTATGTGGACCGGGAGTTGAACGACTGGAAGAAGAAGTTCAAAGCTTTCTGCCAGAGGCTAGAACACTGATATTATCCAGCGATATTTTAACCTCAGAGACAGCCCTAAACCTTGCCCTACAGAAAATTCATGATAGAGAAGTCGATATAATCATCGGCACTCAATTAGTCGCAAAAGGTCACCATTTCCCACTACTTACCTGTGTTGGTATCGTTGATGCGGACTTAGGGCTTGGCGGTGGCGACCTGCGAGCAACCGAGCGTACATACCAGCTACTGCACCAAGTATCAGGCAGGGCAGGACGAGAAGAAAAACAAGGCAACGTCTACCTACAAAGCTATATGCACGACCACCCAGTAATGGAGGCTCTCTTAGCAGGGGATAGCGATGAATTTATGGATATTGAAATTGAAGGTCGCAAGCAATCAAATATGCCTCCATTTGGTAAATTAGCTGGTTTAATCCTATCATCTAAGAATGAGCGATTATTGAATGATTTTTGTAGTCATCTAGCAAGAACAGCTCCAAGATATGAGCAAACAACAATTCTAGGGCCAGCCCCCGCACCAATGGCAATTATTAGAGACCAACACCGCAGACGTTTTTTAATCAAGACTGAAAAGAGCATAAATATTCAAAAGCTAATTTCAAAGTGGTTGTCGCTGTCAAAATGCCCTAGCCAAATCCGCATTAAAATTGACATTGATCCTTATAATTTCTTATAATGATAAAAATTTCAGGAGTAAATTAATGCCATCTTGTTTTAAATTGACGATTGATTAACCATTAATATGTATAGTTATAGTTATTGTAAAAGTTTTTAATCTGCCACTAGTAGGTGATTTATGGAACAAAATGAATTGGTTATTAATTTAATAGCTCAAGCTCTTGATGAGCATAACTTCATTAAATCTGCAATAGTATATGGTTCATCATTACTAAATCCAGATACTAGAGATATAGACATTGCATTATTTTTGGACTCAGAAGATGGCATTGTTAAACAAGAACACTATGAAACACTCTACAATATTAGGAATGCTTTAACACAAAGCACAGGTTATGATGTAGATTTAGTACCTCATCATACTATGGATGAGCTACTAGACCCAATATCTCCATTATTTAATCCGAGGTATAATCCTGCTCTATCACATGGTAAAACAATTAAAGGAGATATTTGCATCCAACAGTCTTTTGAGCAAAATATAAAAATGTCTGATTTATCAAGATATGTTCTACTAGATAATAGAACAATAACAAGACGTCAATTATGCCGAAGCTTAAAGAAAGAAGAATTTAGCATTTTTTTGTCAAAGTTAGCTCACACACCAGGCAATATTTTGACATATAGAGCTATAAAAGATGGAAATGAATATATAACTAGCCCATCTAATATAGATAAGTCAGTTGCATTACTAGAAAAATTAGAACCAGAATATGAGATAGGCACATTTATAGCAGATATAAAAAGAATAAAGGAAATGGTTGCAGATTCTTCAAAAATATATTCAGAAAAAGATATATTACAAAAAGCTAGAAAACTTATGCATACTTTTGAAAAAGTTGTTTCTAAAGAGTTCTATAAAAAAGATAATATTTGCATTACCAAGAAACCCATTATAAAGAATGGTTTTAGAACTTAATTCCAGTACACAGGGTAAAGGAGGAAATATAATGAAAGATGAGCTATTGCCTATAAAAAAATTTTTCTCAGATAAACTCTATGTTAGATACGCTATAGCTTATGGTACTTTAGTTGAAACAGGAGTCGATGCTGATTTAGATATTTGTTTAATTTTAGATAGTAAAGTATCATTCTCTTCTGAGGATTTTATGAAGCTAACTCAATATAGAAACTCTCTTGTTAAAGAATTAAATAAGGACATAGACTTAATACCACATTCACTTGATGAGCTTGATTTTGAAGTTTTAACTCCATTAACATACCCTTGGAATAACCCATCTTTAGTCCACGGAGAGATTCTAAAAGGAGATTTATCAATTCCACAAAGTATAAACATAGAAAACAAAAAATTTACACAAACTGATGTAGCTAAGTATCATCTTCTTTTAGATAGAACATTAATTAGACGTTCTGTTTGTAGAGAGGGCGATAGCTTAGATGAAGATGTATTTTTTAATAAGATTAAGCAGTTGCCGTATAATATAGTTAATTATCTTTCAACTGCTAGTGGAGAAAAATGTTTAAAACTAGACCCTAACAACTACGAGGAGAATTTAAAACTTTTGCGACTTATTTGTGAAATAAAAGATACTGATAAACTAGCCTTTAGTTTTAAGAAAGCTTCTTTTCAGACCATGACTATTAATAAACAAAATAAATTTAAATGTTCAGTAGGGCAATTTGTAGATGAGCTGATTGAGACTGCTTTATCTCAAGACCTTAGTCAGTTAAGATTTAATGTTAAAAAAACTACCCTGCCACAAATTAAAAGGTAAACTACTAGATGAAGTTATATAACCACAAAGATAATAATTACCACCTATATTTTAATGGATGCATTGAAGAAAAAAATATAAATTTTATATACAAAAAACAAAAAAAAACTTTGTCACAAGACGCATTAAATTTTATAGAAGATAAGTGGAAATTGGCGGTTGAAAAAAATCCAAATGATTATAATGGTTGCTTGTTAGATATACTCTCTGTTAATAAACAAAAAGAAAACTTAGTATTGCTATGCGATTATACTGATTATAAAAACACAATAGGAACAAGAAATAAGGGATATGCTAAATTCAGAGATGAGGGGCAGTATTCTAGCAATCATTTATCCATATCTCCATTGATTAAAACAAAAGACGATAAAATTCTTATAGGAAGTGACTTAAGCTTTAGAAATAAATTGCAATCTTGGAAATTCCCTGGTGGGTATTTTGACCCATCTATTGATAAGACTATATCTGATTGTGTAGAAAGAGAGTTAAAAGAAGAATTAGGTTTTTTACCTATAACTAATAATAAAATAATTGGAATTAGTAAAAATTTAAATCACAACTTCGCTCTAATTACATGTTTAATAGACTGTAATAAAACTTCAGATGAAATTATTGTAATAAATGATAATTCCAAAAATGAATTAGAAGACCACGAAGAAATGCAAACAATTAAATTTATTGACTACAATAAAGAAAGCATTGCATCTCTGTTACATTGTAATTTGATATCCCTTAGCCCATCAACAATAATTAGCCTGAAACTATTAGAGCTAAAGCTTTAATTCTATTACCTCAATTATGAGTATGTGACAAAGTATCCTGCCAACCTTCACGGACATCATCAATATACTGCCCCGGTTTTGCAAAACTCGCATGCATGTAAATTTCATCAGTTAATATAAACTGCATGCTTTCTGCATGATTATTCTGTTTCAACTGTGATTGCAGTTCGGCTGAACTTATATCTGGATTTTCTGCCAACATATTGACCATATCATGTCTTAAAGCGTCGAAACCTGCCGTCTTTGCTGGCATCATACCAAAAATTTCGCCGAATTCATCGAATAGCTCTGGATAATTTAACAATATCGCCAGCAAAATTCTTTCACGAATTTGCATTGCATTTGGTCTTTGCCTAATTGGATTAAACTGTGGTCTGTGAGCGTCTTTCTCTGCTTCCATGCGTGTTTTATAAGCATTCTTATTTATTGATTTTTTACGTTGTGGGAAGCTCTTCTGCCCTGCAGAGTAAAAAACTTCACGAAAGCGTTTCTCTATCTGTTTTAAGAAAATATCTTGCACTGTCTTATCTGCAATTAATTTTGCTTTATTTATTAATGCTGTTTTAAACCCTGCCAAAGCCTCTGGAGTATCCATGCTACGAAGTTTATTCTCCTCTTCCCAAAGCATTGCAAACAAAGAAACTGGCTTATTAATTAGATCAAGAAATGCTTTATAACCACGCTCTTTCACTAAAGTATCTGGGTCATGCCCTTCAGGCAGAAATGCTAAATGTACTGAATGATCAGGTTTTAGAAGTGGTAAACTGCGATCCATCGCACGCAAAGCCGCTCTTCGCCCTGCATTATCGCCATCAAAGCATAAAATTGGAGCTTTTAAACCCTCATTAAACATCAAACGCCAAGCCTCTGTGACTTGCGTTTCTGTAAGTGCTGTTCCCAAAGGTGCAACCGCTGCAAAATGCCCCGCTTGTGCCAAAGCAATGACATCCATGTAACCTTCGACTATCACTAATTTTTGCCCATCTGAAAGAGCTTTACGTACATTAGAAATTAACCCATATAACATGCGTCCCTTATGAAATAAATCATGGTCTGGAGAGTTTAGATATTTTGGCGGTGTACGCTCCATATCAGGATTAGGGCCACCATAAGCAAAAGGCAAAATACGCCCACCAAAAGCAACCACTCGGCCTTTAGTATCCATTACAGGAAAAACAATACGATTTCGAAAGAATGTATAAGGTTTGCCATCTTTCTTTGTGCTTGTGCGTGCCAAACCGACTTTTTCCATTTCAGCTAGTGAATAGCCTTGAGATTCTAGCTCTTCAATCATCGAATCATAGCTTTTCGGAGCGTAGCCTACACGGAATTGTTTTAAAGTATTATCTGATAATCCTCGCTCCAGCATATAAGATAAAGCCTGACTATTAGATGAGTGCCACAATTGTTGCTCAAACCACTTTGCAGTCGCCTCCAGCAAATCATAGCTACGATCTTGCTTTGCGTAAATCTCTTTTTGCTGAGCCGTTTCCTCAGGCACTTCTAGTCCTGCTTGTGCAGCTAAAGATTTCA
Organism: Alphaproteobacteria bacterium; assembly: GCA_021775895.1. Lineage (GTDB taxonomy): Bacteria > Pseudomonadota > Alphaproteobacteria > Micavibrionales > CSBR16-224 > JAJFGX01. The sequence continues at coordinate 32,199 of JAJFGX010000098.1, forward strand.
CAGCATCTGGAAAAGATAGCCTATCATGCTCAGTTAAAAAGGAAATTACATCACCATGAGCCCCACAACCAAAGCAATGATAGAAACCTTTTTGATCATTAATAGTAAAAGAAGCTGTTTTTTCCTTGTGAAAAGGGCAACAAGCTTTGAACTCTCGTCCTGCACGTTGAACACGAACCCGCTTACCTATCACCTCTGAAAGTGATACTCTCAAGCGAATCTCATCAAGAAATTGTTTTGGATATGACATATTCCATATATAACATTAACTAGCGAATAGAAGCAAGTAATTTTTCTTTTACAATTCCACTAACTTTGGCAAAATCCATCTGCCCTGCATATATTTCTTTTAGGCGGTTCATTACTCGCCCCATGTCTTTTAGCTCGCCAGCATCGAGTTCTCTGATCGTTGAAACAACAGCATCAGAAGCCTCTTCCATAGACATTTGCCTAGGCATAAACCGTTGTATGATAGCGATTTCTTTTCTTTCACGCTCAGCAAGCTCTAATCTATCACCACGTTCATACATAGTAATAGACTCATTACGCTGCTTAATCATAGTCTGCAACATTGATAAAATTTCAGTCTCAGAAATACCGTCCATATTACCTTTGCTACGCTCCGCTATGTCTCTATCTTTTAGAGATGCCATAATTAAACGTATAGTTGATAAAGCAATCACTTCTTTTGATCTCATTGCTATTTTTAACTGCTCTTGAAAGTTTTCTCTTAACATTTCACTATTTTTCCTTTATTTCTAGTCAATAATATAAAATACAGTATATAGGCAAAATGGGGAAGATACAATGAAAGATACAGAGGGCAAAAAAACTTCTAACAAAAACATAGTATGGCCAGATTATGCCGATGCTGTTTTAATACTGGAAGATGGCAGTATATTTTTTGGCAATGGCATTGGTGTAGAGGGAACAACCTCTGGTGAGGCGTGTTTTAATACCTCAATGACAGGATACCAAGAAATTATTACAGACCCATCTTATTGTGGGCAGATCATTGTTTTTACTTTTCCACATATCGGCAATGTAGGTACTAATGCACTAGATTGTGAAGCAGATAATAATTTCTCACATGGTGTGATTGTTGGTGAGGTTCCAACTCTATCATCTAATTGGCGTAGTTCTTACTCTCTCCATAACTGGCTAGAACAGAAAAGCAGTACTGGTATTGCCAATATTGATACAAGGGCATTAACAAAACATATTCGTGAGCATGGCGTGCAAAATGCCTTGATTTATTTTAACAAAGAAAACAAAGTGCCACTAGATACTTTATTTGATGAACTCGCAAAAACCCCCAATATGAATGGACAAGATTTAGCAAAAGTAGTTTCTTGTAAAACACCTTACACATGGCATGAAGAACGCATGGATATTACAAGCAATACTTATAAAAACAGTACGGCATTAGATACTTCACCACATATTGTTGTGGTTGATTTTGGAGTAAAAAAGAATATTTTACGTGAAATATCTCACCTAGGTTGTCGTATTACAGTTGTTCCATGCACATATTCCGCAGATAAAATATTATCACTTCAACCTGATGGTGTTTTTCTTTCAAATGGGCCTGGTGACCCTATGGCAACAAGCATTTACGTTGTACCCGTTGTTAAGGAATTACTAAACTCTGGCATTCCAATTTTTGGTATATGTCTTGGGCATCAAATCTTAGCTATTGCACTTGGCGCTAAAACAGAAAAAATGCAGTTTGGACATAGAGGCGGCAACCACCCAGTAAAAAATCTAAAAACTACCAAAGTAGAAATAACCAGCCAGAACCATGGTTTTTGTGTCTTAACAAGCACACTGCCAGATACCGTAGAAGAAACTCATGTCAGTTTATTTGACGGAACAAATGAAGGTTTAGAAATACTAGACAAAAATGTATTTTCCGTGCAATATCATCCAGAGGCTTCTCCTGGTCCACAAGACAGCACGTACCTATTTCAACAATTCTGGGAACATATACTATGTTACAAGACACAAAAAGCGGCAGCATAAATAATAAAAACTCATCATTTCTTGTTATAGCAATATTCACTATATCTCTTTTTATGTCTGCATCGTTAATGTTTGCGGTACAGCCGATGATTGGGAAAATGCTACTGCCTTTGGCTGGTGGAACTCCAGCTAGTTGGATTGTTGCTATGGCATTTTTTCAAATAGCTTTGCTTGTTGGGTACATGTTAGCTTGGATAATGTCTCGTTTCGAAGTACGTACGCACACCCTTATTTTAGTCGTACTACTAGGTTTAGGTTTTACAATACTGCCTGTAAAAACAGCAAACTTTGCCTATATTCTGGATAATCAAGGAATATCACCTTTCAGTATTTTTACTATACTATTACTTTCTATAGGTCTGCCATTCACAGCATTATCTACTGTATCATCGACACTACAACGCTTATTTACAGCAACAGATCACCATAGTTCCCATGATCCATATTTTCTTTATGCTGCAAGCAATGGTGGAAGCTTATTAGGACTATTATCATACCCTATAATTATTGAGCCACTATTTCCATTAAGCATGCAAACGTCTTACTGGCAGTTCTTATATGGCGGATTAATAGTTATGTGCTTGCTTTGTCTAGCCTTAACCCACGTATCACAAAAAAGTAAAACTACAGAGAACAATACAAAATCAGTTGCAGAAGATATTTCTTGGAAAAATCGTGTAGAGTGGCTTTTATTAGCCTTTTTTCCATCCAGTCTACTAATGGGAACAACATCATATGTTACTACAGATATTATATCTGTACCATTGCTATGGGTTCTACCATTAGGACTATACCTTTTAACGCATATTTTTGCTTTTTCTAAAAAGCGTTTTTTTAAAGACAGTACACTATATATGATACACCCAATTGCTGTTTGCATGATATTTCTTATATCAATTGACTTTGCTGGATTTCATATTTTTAATGGAGCTTGGAATGGTGCAGTTATTATTATATTATCATTTTTCATGATTGCTCTTGCCCTGCATACTAGATTAGCCTCTATAAGACCTCACAATAAATACCTAACTCAATTTTACTTCTTTCTTGCCCTTGGTGGGGCAATAGGCGGTAGTTTTAATGCCTTTATTGCTCCTGTAATATTTGATAGCGTTTTAGAACTTCCTATCATTGTATTACTATCTTGCTTAGTGAACCCATATCTTAATACAGATAGCACAAAATCTGAGGTTATCTTATTAGTATCTGGTATTTTTATTTTAATTACCTGTTCTATTGTTTTTGCAAGCACACAAAACATAGTACTAAGTTTGGACTTTAACTTATTACAAGCCGTCTCACTACTAATAGCTATTTCTTTAATATGCGGTAGCAATGCAAAAATCACACTATATGGACTCTCTGCCTATATGTTCCTTTTTGTATTTTTTATAGAGCCAAATAACTTATTAGCTCACAGAAACTTCTTTGGAGTTTCTAGAGTATATGATGAGATCTATGTCCACGATGAAACCCAAGAAGAAACAAATGTTCGATATTTTACTCATGGTACTACCGTTCATGGTGCGCAGAATCTTGATGCTTCAGTTAAAGAAGCTCCTATAACATCATATTATGGGCCACTACGTGGTGTAATTGATACTTATAAGCCAAAACATGTTGCTCTTATGGGCTTAGGTGCTGGTGTCATTCGTTGTTATCATGCTCCAGATAGATACTACACAATGTATGAAATTGACCCTGACGTTGTAGATATTGCTAAAAAATATTTTGACTTCATAGATGATTGTGGCTCAGAAAAAGATAATATTGTTATAGGTGATGGACGATTGGAAATGGCGAAGCGTAATGATGATATCTATGACTTAATCATTCTTGACGCATTTACCTCTGATAGTGTTCCAACACATCTATTAACTAAAGAAGCCTTCATCATGTATAAAGAACATTTAACAAAAGATGGCTTAATTGCGATGAATATATCAAATCGCTATATAAACCTTAAAAAAGTTATAGCAGCGACAGCAAAAGAAATAAACTTCAAAAACCTTTCTAAACACAGGACAAAAGTACCTGCTTTAGAGTTTTCAAGTGAATGGATAGTAATTGCTCCAGAAAACTTTGATTTATCTGCTTTAGAAAAAGATGGCTGGAAAACTGTGCCAGATGAAGACATCACAAATAGTTTTTGGACAGATGAATATACAAATATTCTTTCAATATTAAAGTTTTAACCATGAAGCAACAAAATATAAAAACATATAAAATAAACAAGACCATATTAATTACACTTTATTCCTTAATTACTATGGTTATCACCAGCAATATTGTGCATGCTCAAGAAGTGCGTTTAACCAGCATGAATGATGTTAATTTTGGTATGTGGAGCGGTACAGGAGACCTTATAAATGATGACCCTACATGTGTGTACAGAGATAATAATAATAGATACAAAGTAACCGCAACAGATAACTCAACGATTACACCAAATGATTTTTTTCTAGAAAACTCTACAAACACAGTAGAGCTTCCATATGTAGTCAAATGGAATAATTCTACAGCGACAGGTGGCTCTTCCCTACAATATAACACAATAAAAAATAGAAAAAATGCCAACACTAGCCATAAAAAATGTGCTATAGGTGGCAACTCTGCAAACATGAACATTACAATTAAATCAGCTGATTTAGATGCCGTCCCTGCAGGTGTCTACTCAGCAACTATAACTATTATGGCTGAACCACGCTAAAACTATACATCTAGGACAAGCCTTAATCTAACCAGGTTCCACAACAACAATCAAATCAGCGTAGTGAAACATCTTTCCTACTGACTGAACATTTTCTTTAACTTTAATTGTAAGTTGAGCATTTAACCCTCCACCACTACATAGTCCATTAGTTATCTTGCTCGCAAATGGTTCTGATTTATTATAGTTAACTTCTTTCCCTATGTTTTTTAACCCGCTAGTACTTAAATAGACATTATAGGGAAGCATCCTCATTTTTCTATTGTTACTCAATAAAAACTGATCTGTTGTTGATCTATTTTGATCGTAGACCATCATTTTATATGTCCCGCTAAAATTTTCTTTTATACATATTCTAAATTTGCCGTAAGAAAAGCTATTATCAAGAGAGGATTCAAAATTAATTCCTGAAAGCTGTATAATATTAATTCGTTCTGGAATTACTAATGATACATCAAGAGTGCCAGTAGAATCTACATCAACTTGACCATCGCTAGCTCCATATACAAGGCTACCCATCGATATAGATACAAAAACACACATAGAGATAATAAAATTAAATAACTTTCTCATGTATTAATCTTATCATAAAATACTTAATTTTTTCAAAAAATTTAAAGTTAATTAAAAAAAAATACTATTTATCTTATAACTATGCTAATAATATTAGAGAGTTTAAAGAATTACTATTTTAGTGAGGAATACATGAAATTATATTATACTTTTTGTTCATTTGCGATTGTCTGCATATGCACTTTATTACCAATACAAGCACATGCTAACCTATCCTTGGACAAAGTAGTCGTGCAATTCACCCCTAGTGAACGACCTGTGTCTAACGTTTTAGTAAGCAACAAAGGCGACTCGCCAATTAAAGTTACAGCTGAAATTATTGAAGTTCTAAATTCAGGTACAAAAGATGAAAAAGAAATAAAAACAAAAAATCTTATCGTTGCACCAGGTGGATTTGAGCTAAATGCTAATGAAAGTCGTAACGTACGATTAGTCTTAAGAAAAACACCAGAAGATTTTGAAAAAATATATCGTATACGCTTCCACCCTGACACAATTAGCTTTACTGAAGAGGTAGAAAAAGGTAATAAATCAGTCCGTGTCGGTGTTATAATATCTATGGGTATACTTGTTATAGCAGAGCCAAAAGAACCGAAGCCAAAACTTGAGTTTGTACGAAATGACAAAAAAATAATATTTAGTAATAATGGGAATGTAACCGCTCAATTGCAACGTGAAGATTTCTGCAATAAAGATCGCACAAAATGCACAGAGCTTACAGGAAAAAGAATATATCCAGGCTCAACATGGGAAATGGAAATTCCAGAACACCTAATTAAAACAATTTTTCAACAAACTGTCCTTATTAATGGTAACTATTCAACAATAACATACCCTGTTAATTCTGATTAATTGAGTTCTCAATTGATCTTCAAACTTACTACTTAATACAATATAAACGAAACCAATATACAAAGATTTAAGTGGAATTTACTATATGGGTAAATACTTTCATGATGTCTATACTTAGAATTACTTTATTTATAGTAGCAATACAATTCTTTGTACTTTTAAGCAGTGCTGTATATTCTAAAAGCAATACAGATATTACTTCAGATATATTAACTATAGAAGAAGAAGGTAATTTTAGTGCTTTTGATTTCTATGTTGGAGGTAATTATTTTGGACTAATTTATGGTTATTTTAATAATGGCTGGTTTAAGCTTGAGATGCCAGAAGATGCTATATCTTTACTACCTCCTGTCAAAAATAAAAATGCATTCTTAACTTTATTTCAGGGAAAAATAAAGCAAGAAAAAATAATAGATAATATTGGTAAATTAAATATAAACTTTGACAATTTCCAAATATTCTTAGAAATTGCCTCAGAGCAAAGTCTAGTTGATGCCATATCCGAATTTAAAGATCTTCCAGAAGGTGAAAAAACGCTATCAATTAGAAATGAAATTCTTACTGTTGGTAGCACATCATTAAATGAATCTTTTGATATTAAAAATGTTACATTAAATCATGACACACTTTTTAGTCGAGGTCCTTCTTCTTTCAAAAGTGCTGGGTCTTTGAGCGATACTGCTGGATATGAATTAACTGATGCTTCATTAAGGCATGACTTTAAAGCAAAAGACCATAATTTAACTATGGCTGCTGGTATACTACAGTCTAATGGTCTACATTTTGCTCGTAGCTTAGATTTTTATGGTATGCGACTTGGTACAAATAATCGCTTATTATTCCGTGATCCACTTCTTCAAGCATCTTATATTGAAATATTCTTACCTACACGTAAAAGGGTCGAAATATTTAGAGAGTCCGAGTCTAGTGGGCGTATAATTTTCTCTAAAATTATGAATTTTGGTACAATACAAATAGATACAAGGTCTTTTCCATTAGGAAGTTATGATATTGAAATTGTAACTACAAGCAATGATGGGACTGTTGAGAGAGAAATAAGGCCTTTTACAAAATCCCGTAGGCTCTCTCCACATGGAAAACCAGAATTTAACCTAGAAATTGGCACGACAAGAGATGGTCTGGATATAACAGGAAAGACTCTCGGCTTACTTTCTTATAAAAAACGCCTCACAGACTGGGCTGATACCAAAATAGCTGTTGTTATTACTGATGACGATGCAGTGTTAGAAACTGAAATTAACACAGAAAATAAAATAGAATTACTAGGCTTTTCTGGGTTGCTTGAAACAAGCATTATCGGTGCTATAGACTCTAATGGAGATCCAGCAGGTATTGAAGGATCTTTACTTTTAAGGGGAGATAAACGCTCCTTGCGTCTACTTGCAACACAAAGCTTTAACAGACCAGAAAGAAATACTAATCAAGATAGTTTAGTTACATCAGGTAGAAAATCTTTTAACACCAATTTTTCAACGCCATTCTCACTATGGGGTAAATATGGTCGTTTAAATTTAAATGGCCAATGGAGCAATACAGACAGTAGTGGTAGCTCACACCGCTATGGTCCTGAAATTATTTTACATCTACAAAAAAGCAATAATACAGAAACAGATTTAAAAGTTAACCTTCTTAAAACTGATAATGACGACCAAGCAACAATATCATTAAATTGGAGACGTAATAAAGATGTTTGGCAACAACAAGGTGACATTGTAGCTCTAGCCACAGGTTCTGAAAGTCGCACTAGCTCCTCTGGACTTTTATCCTTTCAAGGTTCTGAAGGAAAATACAAAGACTGGCGGCAGAACCTACAAGGCACAATGAACCTTCGTCTTGACCCTTTAAGCTCTAATGAAGGTCAAAAAACCACCCTGATTACAAATACCAATGGTGAATACAAAGGTAAATGGGCTCGCATACAAGGTTTTGTTGATAATAACTTCAGAACTAATTCTGGTCGTATGGGTGGAGAAATATCTAGCACAATTCTATGGACATCTGATGGTGGCCTACGAACATCTTCTGAAAAATTACATGATGATAGTGCTCTTCTAGCTGTTAAAATAAAAGGTAACAATTCAAAATCACTTGTTGGTATCTCATTAAACGGCTCGCCACGGGTTTATGGTTACCCAGGAGAAACATTATACATGACACTCCCAACCTATGTAACATCTCGCATTAGCGCCTTTGATGCAGGGGACGAAGGTGTCATTTCAATTCTAGAAAAGCCTTACGATATTACAGCTCTACCGGGAAATGTATTTATAAAAGAATTTAATACAGCACAGTTAATTTTCACACTTGGACAATTATTTGATGGTAATGGTGTGGCACTTGCCAATAAACGTATAAAACTTAGTGGCGAATACTTTTATACAGATGAAGATGGGTATTTTGATTTAGAGGTACCATATCAAAATAATAAAAAGATCGAAATCTCAACAAAGAGCCTTGCATGTGAATTCACATTAGGTGATATTGAAGAGAATCAAATAATAATGGAAGTAGGTAAAATAATCTGTAGCAACAAAGAAAAACCCCTTAAATAAACATTAAGGGGCATAATTCTTTATAAAAAATCATTAAAACTTAGTCAGCTTCAACTACTATTGTTAATGTTGAATCATATGAACCTGCTGGAGCTGCCTGCAAAGCTGCTTCTAATAAAGTTACATGTATATTTGCACTCAACCCACCAGCAGAACAATCAGATATTGTAGTGTTTGCTCCAGTCAAAGTCGTTATAGCTGTGCCATCTGTAACAGCAGCCTCACCAACAGTACCTGTTGTATCATTCCAGAAAACAGACATTGCAATCTCATTTGCATTACCGGCATCTTCAACTGCAAACGCAGCAGCGCTAATAGTACTACTGTCTGTAACGGTTACACGGTAGCTACCATCACCATTGTGATAAACACAAAGGTCATCATTTCCATTCAAATCACCTGTACCACTGTAAGCACCTAATGGAATATCAGCAATATCGCTAACTTGAAATGCTTCTGCAATAGACATTGTTACAACTGATGTACCAGTTGATGTCGCACCTAGAGTACCTTGAGTTGCCGCGTATGAATTGCCGGCACTCCCAATACCACCTATTAATGCAATTAGAGCTAGTGCTTTTATTGTATTCTTCATTATTTTATTCCTTTCTTAGGTTATAAACACTTATAAAGTATAGACAATTATCATTTTAATAAAATTTTACTAAAACATCCCTATAACTTAAGCTTAATGCAATTGTATTAAAAATTTGTTAACTCAACTATATTTAGCTGCATACAATGGTATTAAGCCACATTTAGAAAAAATTTATTTTCACAGATTCTAATTTCTAATAGAGCTATCTGCTATTATATACACAAAAAAAAGCTAGAACAAATAAATGATCTAGCTTTCTAAAATTCCAATTTCGTATTCTAAATTATAAAATCTCTATGCTCTTAAAAGAGCTGGCAACGACCTACTCTCCCGTGCCTTAAGACAAAGTACCATCGGCGCTAAGGCTTTTCACGTCCGAGTTCGAGATGGGATCGGGTGTTTCATCCTCGCTATAACCACCAGCTCACTTAAAAACATAGAAAAACTATAATATAGCAGGTTATATCATCATATAAAATTCATGTGTGTCGCTTTGAAATCATACGTATCAGTAATTTTACCGCTACGCGTGTTTTAGCCTGCTTATCTATTCGAAAATAGAAAAGCGTGCAATTCAAGCCGATCGAATTATTAGTACCAGTTAGCTTCATGTGTTACCACACTTCTACATCTGGCCTATCAACGTGGTGGTCTTCCACGATTCTCAGGGAATACTTGTTTTGAAGGAGGCTTCCCGCTTAGATGCTTTCAGCAGTTATCCCGTCCGTACATAGCTACCCTGCGATGCTCTTGGCAGAACAACAGGTACACCAGAGGTACGTCCACCCCGGTCCTCTCGTACTAGGGGCAGCTCTTCTCAGTATTCCAACACCCATGGCAGATAGGGACCGAACTGTCTCACGACGTTCTGAACCCAGCTCGCGTACCTCTTTAAATGGCGAACAGCCATACCCTTGGGACCTGCTCCAGCCCCAGGATGAGATGAGCCGACATCGA
>JAJFGX010000099.1 GCA_021775895.1 Alphaproteobacteria bacterium
GACGTAAACATCCACAACAGGAATTCTTACAAGTTGATACTACGAATATTCTATTTATTTGTGGTGGTGCTTTTGCTGGATTAGATAAAGTTATTTCTGAGAGAGGGCGTGAAACAACAGTTGGCTTTGGTGCTGATGTTCAAGGGCCTGATGAACGCAGAGTTGGTGACGTTTTAAAAGAGGTTCAGCCTGAAGATTTAATGCGCTTTGGTTTAATACCTGAGTTTATAGGTCGTTTGCCTGTTATTGCAACGCTAGAAGACCTTGATGAAGATGCTTTAATTCAAATTTTAACAGAGCCAAAAAATGCTTTAATCAAGCAATATCAGCGTTTATTTGAAATGGAAGGCTCCAATCTAACTTTTGAAGATGATTCATTAATGGAGATTGCAAAATTAGCCATTGAACGCAAAACTGGTGCTCGTGGACTTCGTTCAATAATGGAAAAATTATTGCTAGATACAATGTTTGATCTTCCTGGAACTGAAAATGTTGAAGAAGTCATCGTTAGTGGTGCTAATGTAAAAAATGGAACAAGCCCAGTCTTTGTTTATGGCGACAAAAAGAAAAGCAAGAAGAAGGATAGTAAGTCAAAGTCTTCTAAGCAAAAAGTAGGTAATGATGATGATACTGAAGTTGAAAAGGACGTTGCTTCTTAATTGTAACAAACATATATAATTAGATTAGGGCAGGATTAAATTCTGCCCTTTTTCTTTAAGTCTTATTTCGTTATATGTTAGAGTAGTTTCGGCTTTATAGTTATGCCTTTTTTAGGAATTGACTTCCTGCCATCAAAAGATAATTCTAATGCAGATTCAGTAAGTTTCATTCCAAGCATTGCCCTTCTCTCCATGAAAGTGATTTATACAATTACTTGCACAAATTTATAACACATGAATTCTGTTTTTAATAAGTTCTACATAAGGCTAAATTGAGCTTTATCAGAGTACAAGGCAACATCAGATGTGCAGTAAACATCTGCAAAAGAAGTGTCTGCATTACAGTAGCCAAAACCCATACTGGTTTTTATTTCTATAGTTTTATCTTGTAGTTTTAAAGATAGGTTATTAATTTTTTCATGAATTATATTAGCTTTTTTAATTGCATCTTCTTGATTTATTTCAGAAAGAAGCAGGGCAAATTCATCGCCTCCAAATCTTGATGCTGTATCACTACTTCTAATTACACCCATAATAGTGTTTGACACTAGTTGCAAGCACTTGTCGCCAACCATATGACCATATGTATCATTAATTTGTTTGAACTTATTAAGATCAAGCAAGATAAATAAACTACCTAAGCTATTATCGTGACGTTTCATACGTGTTATATTTCGTTCAAACTCCATTAAGAAGCCACGTCTATTATAAAGTCCTGTTAGCTCATCTGTTGAGGCTAATTTTTCAAGTGCTTTAATACGGTTTTCTTGTGTAGCAATTTCTTCTTCTGCATCATCAATTTTTTTATATGCATGCTTTAGTAGTGCCATTGTTGCACTTTGTGTACGCCACCAAGTTTCAGTTTTTTGTCCATTATTATTAGCTTCTATTTGTGTATTTTGTTCCATATTTTAACCCCATTTATATATTGTAGATAGAAAGCTCTTTCCAATTATTATCTTGCAATTGTTATGCCAACTCTACCGCCGAATTGAAATATATGTAAATTTAGCTTGTGAGTCAAGCATTTAGTTGCTTTTTTATATACTTTTAAACCATAGGTAGAGTAATGGGTGTTATAGAAAATACAAACTATGCATCTATTACTAGGACAATTTTGCCTATATGTTTAGAGCTTTGCATTAATTCATGTGCTTGCTCGACATTATCTAGTGAAAATGTTTGATGTATAAGGGGTTTAATAGCCTTGTTATTTAATAAAGGCCATATGTTGTCGTAGATGCCTTTTGTTAGCTCAGCTTTTTCTTCCATGCTACGTGGGCGTAGGGTCGATCCTGTTAGAATTAAACGCTTACTCATAATATCAAAAATATTAATTTCAGTAGTCCAACCACGTTGCCCTGCAATACTTACGTGTCGCCCTTTATCCTTCATGATTTTGATGTTGCGTGGTACATAGTCTCCGCCAATCATATCAAGCACTACATCTGCTTTGTTTTCTGAAAGAGCTTCTACAAAATCCTCTGCTTTGTAGTTTATGGCAATATCTGCCCCAAGAGTACGGCATACTGCACATTTTTCATCAGATCCAGCTGTTACAGCTACTTTTGCTCCAAAAGCTTTTGCTATTTGAATTGCTGTAGTACCAATCCCTGAGCTACCACCATGTATAAGTATAGTTTCATCTTGTTGTAATTTTCCATGATTAAAAAGATTATACCATACGGTCATAAAATTCTCTGGTAGGGCGGCGGCTGAAATATAATCATAATTATTTGGTAGGGGTAGACATTGAGATATAGGAACAGTACAGTATTCTGCATATCCTCCGCCACTAACTAAGGCACATATGTCATCATTGATAGAGAAAGTACTATCACCATTAAGAGCAACTATACTACCAGATATTTCAAGTCCAAGAATATCTGTTACTCCTGTTGGAGGATTATACCGCCCAGCTTTTTGTGCCAAATCAGGACGATTAACCCCTGCGGCATGCACCTTGATTAAGGCTTCGCCTTTTTTTGGTGTCGGCACAGCTTGTTCAGTAATTTCAATAGTTGCATCTTTGCCAGCATTAATGACTTTTGCGGCACGCATAGTTTTTGGTATATTAGAAAGCATTTGATAATCCCTTTTCTAGTGTTTAATATATTGAAAATATAACAGTAAACAGGAGTTAATAATATGGTTTTTAGTTCTGATGAAGAAGAAAATAAACAACATAAAACAGAATTCCCACGTATTTTGGACAATATGTCTGTTGATGAGTTAAAAGAATATATTGCTGAAATGAAGCTAGAGATAGAGAGAGTTGAAGCAAATATTGAAAAGAAAGAAGCCTCAAAATCTATGGCTGATGCTGTGTTTGGGGGGTAGCAGAAGGGTTAAAGGCAAAGCGTAGATATGCTATTGTGATTTCGTTTATTGTGGCAGCTGTAATGACTCCACCTGATATTATAAGCTAAATTGCCTTAGCTGTTCCTGTGATGTTGCTTTATGAAGTTTCTATTTTCTTAGTTCAGATTAATAATAAGAAAAAATCTTGACCTTGCGTATTAATTTGTAATAATGCACCTCTTTATTCTTTTTGGGTTTGGAAAAAATTCAAGAAAAACGAAGAAAAGTTAGCTAGCCCTGAAAATAAAATTATCAATCAGGCAGAAAAAACTTCTGCTGGTATTCTAACAAATCTTAACAAAGGTGCTTGTTTTATATGGAATTTATTTATAAAGGCATTTGATAAATGGCCAATAGTAACTGTCATTGCATCTTTTTTTGCTATCGCCATTTTTTCGCCTGTTATGACGATATTATTCGTATTAGGTGTAATAGCATTTATGAATGGAGCTAGTGCTGAAACAAACTATTTTGTGCCTAAAGAAAAATAACGGCGCTGACAGCTAACATTGTTTAATGTTAGCCATCATTCCCTAAATAATTTTTAAAATACACTTATAGAACACACGTAATTACAAGCATCTTTGTGAAATTTGAGGTAGGTTTTAAATTTTTTATGCTCTAACCGTACTCAAAGGATAATTCTACACCGCCTAAGTACTGGCGATTTTCAGGCATAAAAAATCTCCATAAGGGAAATTTGTATTTTAAATGGTGGAGGGAGAAGGATTCGAACCTTCGTACGCTATGCGGGCAGATTTACAGTCTGCTGCCTTTAACCACTCGGCCATCCCTCCACATGATATTTATGTATTAATTTATATGAAATAAATATATACATACATATAGCGTATAGATTAGGTACATTGTATTGACTATAATTGTCAAGTTTAGAAAGAGAAAAAATGCAAAAAAATCGTAAAAACATGCCTAAAGGCAATAATAAAGATAAAACTAAAGAACCAAAAATAAGACAAAGAACCTGTGATTTGTTTGGTGTACATGCTGTTGGCGAGGCTATTTTGAACCCAAAACGTCATATACATGAAATTTTAGTAACGACGCAAGGTGAAAAGCAAATAATGCCTATTTTAAGAGAATCGGAAGCTTTGAATTTACAACGTCCAGAGCCTATAATAGTTGAAAAACACAATTTGGAGGATATGCTTCCAGATGGTGCTGTGCATCAGGGTATGGCTTTGCGTGTGCAAGGACTCTACGCACCAAGCCTAGATAAGTTTTGCAGTGAGTTAGAAAAAAACAATAATATAAAAGATAATATTTTTGTCGTTTTAGACCAAGTTACAGATACACACAATGTTGGTGCTATTTTGCGTTCATCGGCCTTTTTCTCAGTAAAAGGCATGATTGTACAAGAACGCCATACGCCAGAAATTAAAGGCGTTATAGCAAAAGTTGCTTGTGGTGGAGTGGAGCATGTTCCTGTTTTCCGTGAGACCAATCTATCCAGAGCTTTAGAAGTTCTACAGAACAATGACATTCTATGTATGGGACTTGATGAGCGTGGTCGAATGACATTGCCTGAAGTCATGGAAGATAAAAACTTGTCTTCATATTCAGGAATTGCCCTTGTGCTTGGTGCTGAAGGTGAGGGGCTAAGAAGATTAACAGCAGAGAATTGTGATGTTTTGGTTCAACTCCCATCATCAGGTGGAGCGATTAAAAGCTTAAATGTTTCCAATGCGGCCGCTGTCGCTCTTTATGAGCTTAATAGATGATTTTTTAACTGTAAAAAGCAATTATTTTTTGCAGTACATCAGAGTCAAGGTTAGCAGGGGGAGCTTCTTTTCCTGAAATCCAGCTGTAAATATCAGGGTCATTATTGGTTAATAGCTCTTCATATTGCAGCACTTCTACGTCTGTAAGTTTTGAGATATACTCATCGGCAAAGCGACCTAGTAAAAGATCTATTTCTCTAGTACCTCTGTGCCAGCTTCTAAAAAGCATTTTTTTACGCAGGTTGTTTTGTTCTTTATCCTGTGCCATAGTAATTAATCCTTGTAATTTTAAGTGAACGTTTGGAGAGTAGCATATGGCATTTAAGAATTTTATAAAAGAAAATATTGTTTTGGTGATTGGTCTATTATTACCTTTATTATTGGTTTTTCTCTTTATTTTATCGAGTGCTATTCCAAGAATGATGGCAACAGCACCTGCATATGATTTTCTTTTTTCTATTAATCAATATGATAACACCCAAAATGCAAAACTTGCTGTAAATTTAAAAGTTGATAAAAATGGTAAAGTTATTGCCGTGGTTAGAAATACTGAAACTGCGCATAGATATTACCCTGAATTATATCGCTATAGAGCAAAAGATGGTTATGCCACTGCAGTAAAATCAAAGCACTTTCTTGATGAAATTCTGGATAATGAGTCATCTATAAAATCAACAAAAACTATAGGTGTTCCAAATTCAGTTGCTAGGCTTGAATTAAATGATGACAGTGTTTCTCCAGATGGTTATACCCTGGATACCTCACGTAATTATGGTTCAAATGGTATAGCTGGAGAAATATTCTACGGGCGTAAAAGAGGCTGCTCATATCGTTTGATTAAAGGCAACGCAGTTTTTTCATTTGAAGTTCATAATACAAATAATAACTATCGTCATTGTTCTTATTATTCTAATTCAAGTTTTAAATTATTGGGCTGGGTTATTCCTAATAATAAAGCAGGAGAGTAAAGATGACCGAAATTTCATCGCATAAAGAAGATGCATTATCTCAAATTCTTTCAATTGCTAAACACAATGAAATTACTTTAAAAGAGCTTGAGCAAGCATTTAAAACAATCAATCAAGCTAATAATGTGAGTGGTACTAGTATACTGCAAAAGTTATTTAGCTACTTGGGTGGAATTTTTCTATTTGCTGGTGTTGCTACTTTTATAGGTATGCATTGGGAAGATATGAACCTTGCAGGGCATTTAATTGTAACTTTGGGTGCTGGTTTTGTTGCTTTTATTATGGCTTTAACCTGCTTGAGTAAAGAAAGATTTATACATGCTGCAACACCTCTGTTTTTGATTGCGGCACTATTAGAAAGCACTGGAATTGGAATTATGCTAGATGCTTTTTCAACCAGTAAAAATATACATCATGGTGCAATATTTATTTCTGTTGTTATGCTGATACAACACGGTGTAACTTTTTTTGTTAAGAAAAGAACTGTTTTAGCTTTTATTAGCATAGGTTACTTATTCCTTTTGTATTTAACACTGATGGATATGGTCGATGTAGATGGTGACATTATGAGTACAACACTTGGTGGAGCTATGTTGTTTATAAGTTATTCATTAAGTAATAGTCGTCATGTTGCGCTTTCTCCATTTACTTATTTCTTTGGCTCTATAGGCTTTCTTGCAGGAAGCTTTGAAATCATGGAAGGCTCTATTTTTGAGCCTGTGTATCTTGGTGTTACAGCTTTGCTTATATATCTTAGCACCGCCATACGCAGCAGAACTCTATTATTTGTAAGTTGTACAGCAATGCTTTGCTATATTGGTTATTATACAGTTGAGCATTTTAAAGATTCATTGGGTTGGGTGTTGTCTTTAATATTAATAGGCTTGATTATGCTTGGCATGGGGTCATTTGCCTTTAAACTAGATCGTAAAATGCAAGCAAGGTAGATATATTGCGTCCATTTATTCTTGATCCAATTTTTACTTCAGTGCGTTCATTGGCTGGAATAGGTCCTAAGACAGCAAAGCTTATTGAGAAATTAACAGGTAATGAAAAGCTAGTTTCCATGCTTTGGCACTTGCCTGTTCGTTTTATTGACCGTAGGTATAATCCAAAGGTTGCTAATGCCACTTCTGGAGCTATTGTTACCTTAACTGTTAAGGTAGATGCTCATAGCCCATCTAAAATACGTTCACGCCCTTATCGTATTCATTGCAGTGATAGTAGTGGTTCTGTTGATTTAATATATTTTAATGCAAAAACATCGTGGCTTGAAAATCAGTTTCCTATTGGGCAAACACGTATTATTAGTGGTGAGGTTGAATATTATCATGGGACATTGCAAATGCCACACCCTGATATGGTCGGCACAGAAGATGAACGTGATAAGATTGAAATTGTTGAGCCTGTGTACCCAATGACTGCAGGTGTGACGCATAAAACTATGCATAAGATTATTAGCCAAGTGTTGCCTCGTGTTCCAAGTTTACCTGAATGGCTGGATAAAGCCTTGATTGAACGTGAGCATTGGGTTTGTTGGCATGAAGCTATAAATGAAGTACATACTCCAGAACAAGAAGATGACTTGATGCCATCGTCAAAAATACGTCAACGTTTGGCATATGATGAATTACTTGCTAATCAACTGGCAATAGCCCTTGTGCGTAATCATAATAAGAAACAAGATGGACGAGTATTTATTCCTGAGCCAGCTTTAATTAAAAAGGCTTTGGCTTCTCTGCCTTTTACTTTAACTAAGGCTCAAGAGCTAGCGGTGGCAGAGATTGCAAAAGATATGGGTGAGCCTTATCGAATGCTCCGTTTATTACAAGGCGATGTTGGAAGCGGTAAAACCATTGTTGCTTTTTTTGCTGTATTAAATGCAGTGTCGAATAATGCACAAGGAGCATTGATGGCTCCAACTGAAATTCTAGCTCAGCAGCATGCAAAAAATATAACACCATTTGCGGAAGCATTAGGTATTAAGGTGGTATTATTAACAGGTAGGCATAAAGGAAAAATACGTGCAGAGATTTTAGAGCAGATTGCGAGTGGAGAGGCTCAAATAATTATTGGTACACATGCTTTATTTCAACAAGATATTATTTTTAAAGATTTAGGACTTGCTGTTGTTGATGAGCAGCATCGTTTTGGAGTGCATCAACGTCTTGAGCTAGCTCAAAAAGGTGTTGGTACAGATGTTTTGGTTATGACGGCAACTCCTATACCAAGGACTCTAACATTAACGGCTTATGGAGATATGGACGTTAGCCGTTTAAATGAAAAGCCAGCAGGGCGTATGCCAATTGAAACCAGTATTATACCAAAAAATCGATTGGCTGAGGTTGTTGAAGGATTGAAACGAAAAATAGACTCTGGCTCTAGGGCTTATTGGGTATGCCCATTGATTGAAGAGTCAGAAGTCCTTGACCTTGCAGCAGCAGAAGAAAGATTTATTGAGTTGCAAACAATATTTGGAGAAAGAGTAGCATTACTCCATGGTCGAATGAAAGCAGATGAAAAAGAGCAAATAATGCAAAGCTTTGCTGCGGGGGAATTGGATTTACTTATAGCAACCACGGTTATTGAAGTTGGTGTAGATGTGCCAGAGGCTACACTTATAATTATAGAGCATGCAGAACGTTTTGGCTTATCACAATTGCACCAGTTGCGTGGACGAGTAGGTAGAGGAAAGGAGCAATCAAATTGTATTTTAGTGTATAACAGTAAAATAGGTGAGAATGGTCGTAAAAGGCTGCAAACAATTCGCTCTACTGAAGATGGTTTTATTATTGCTGAGGAGGATCTAAAGCTTCGTGGAGCAGGCGAGATATTGGGTACAAGGCAAAGTGGCTTGCCTGAATTTAAACTTTCTAACTTGAATGAACATGCTCACCTTTTGCGCATGGCAGGCGATGATGCAAAGCTAATTATAAGTAAAGACCCAAACCTGCAATCAGAACGAGGTAAAGCATTACGCATACTGTTATATCTATTTGAAAGGGATCACGCCATTCAGTACCTGCATTCTGGATAATTAGGTATAACATTCCTACATAATCATTGACATGCATTTGCAATATTGTTATTTATTCATTTTAGAGTTAACGTAAATAGGAAAATAGAAATGTCTAAGTCAAAATTATCTAAACAACAGGAAAAATTAAAAAAATTATTTGCTAAAGAAAACCCTAAGCATGTGCATGATATGATGCTAAAATTTGGAAATGACACAAAAGCAATAGATGGTATTATTAATGCATTTGAAGCAAACAAACGGTTTAATAAAGAAGTATCACATAATAATTCTAAGTGTAAAAAATCAATTAAACGTAAGAACAAACACAAGAAATAGTTATTTTCTTATCTAATGCTGATGAGATTGTGTTAAATATATGATTGGTAGCGGGAGAGGGACTTGAACCCCCGACACATGGATTATGATTCCACTGCTCTAACCACCTGAGCTACCCCGCCATATTTGAGATTATTATCATATTTATATATCTTTGGCTAGTCTTTTATGGAGTATTTTTTTATATTTATAGTCATTTTTTAAAATAGTTGACAATATAGTATCTATGAGTATATTTCTTAAATTAGATGTGGGTGTATAGCTCAGCGGGAGAGCACTTCGTTGACATCGAAGGGGTCACTGGTTCAATCCCAGTTACGCCCACCATTTGTTTTTCATTTTTAATTTTGTGATTATGCTTGAGGTTATATAATGGCTAGTAAAACCTATGTAGTGCGTGTGGTGTATAAAAATGAAACTATCGAAGTTCATGAATTTAAGAATAAGAAAAAAGCCCTATATGCTAGAGATAAATTTCGAAAACTAGAAACCGTTGAATCAGCAAAGATGCGTCTTGCTGCTGATGAGTAGAAAAAGCTCATTAATTGTTACTTTATGTCTCAAATGATAAAAATCTTGACATTATGTTGTTTTTATAGTATATTTCACGTAATATTGTTTATTTTTAGGGTGTATGTTAATGGTATCTAGTAACGTTTTGAAGAAGCTAACAGATGGATTCGAAGTATTCCGTAAGGAAAATTATGAAGTGAATCCAGAGCGTATGGCAAGGCTTATTAAAGATGGGCAAAGCCCAGAAGCTTTGGTCATTGCATGCAGTGATTCTAGAAGTTGCCCTGAAAGTGTCTTTGATACTGAGCCTGGTGATATTTTTGTTAGTCGCCATATTGCCGCTTTAGTGCCACCCTACGATGCCTCTGATAATGATAATACTATTGCCGCCAGCATTGAGTTTGCTGTAATGACTTTAGAGGTTAAGCATATTATAGTTGTTGGGCATACCCATTGTGGAGGAATACAGGCTCTTGCTCAAAACGTGCAAAGTGGTGCTGTTGGTAGCTTAATACAGCGGGCTCGTGAGATTAGAGAGATAGTCCAGCAAAAATCTGATAAACCACTAGATAATGCTGATACTATAAAAAAAATGGAATTGGAAAGCATAATTTGGAGCTTCAATAACTTAAAAAACTACCCATGCGTAAAAAAAGCAATAAAAAATGATAAATTATCAATACATGGCTGGCAATTTGATATGGAATATGGTACAATGTTAGAGTATGCTCCGTAAATACTTAAAATTAGAGTTGTAAAGTGATGGAAACAAACAAGAATTGGAAAATCGAACTGTGTGAAGAGAAGCTTGAAATATTAGGTTCTAGTTTACTTTTTGCTGGCAAAAAGCCGTCTCATTCTTTTTTGAGGTTAAAAAATGATCAGGATGAAGTCGTTGGTGAGCTGCATGGCGGAGCTTTAGATCAAGCAACTGGAGACTTTGGAGAAATGAAGTTTAAGTTATCTACTGTTTTTGACCAGTTAGCAGAAAATGCTATGGCACATGTAGAAGAGAATTTAATGGATATTTTTAAACCTATGGCAAAAAATAAAATAAGAAAAGCTGTTGATAAAATAAGAAAACGTAGCCAATCAGAAGAGAGTAAATTAAGGGTTTCTAGTAGATTTGGAGATTTTATTGAGAGTCGCAATGTTGATGCGGTTATGGAACTTAAAAGCCTACCTGAAAAAGAAATTATGGTTTTATGGGATCAGGCCTTAGGCTTTGCTGAGGAGATTAATCATGCAGATATTGAATATAGACCAGTATCACTTGCAGCTATAGCACAGAATTGTCACTCTGTTTCAATACTTTTGGCTCAAGTTATTTCAGGAAAGAAAATAACACCAGAATCAAGAACAGATAGAACTTTTGCAATGCCAGGGGCTGATAATGATATTAAGGAGAAGATATACGGTAATAAAAATCGAACTCTTCAAAAAGACACACCTAATTTACTGGTTACGTCTATAGAACACTCTATCTTAATGAAACATGATAAAGTTAATAGTAGCATAAGAAGATCATCCATAAGAAATCAGCCTTAAACTTAAAAATATATTAATATCTATTTGATATAATTTAGGTATAGAAAAAGAGCAGAACTGGAAAATCGAACTATGTGAGGAGGGGCTAGATGTGCCCGGCTCTGGATTGATGTTTGGAGGTAAAGAGCCTTCACACTCTTTCTTACGTTTAAAAAATCATCTTGGACAAGTTGTCGGGGAAATACATGGAGGTGCCTTAGATCAAGCAACTGGCGATTTTGGACAGATGAAAATTAAGTTATCTTCTTTATTTAGTCAGCTTGCTAAATATGTCAAGGTTGGATTAGAGAAAAACTTGTCTAATAGTCTTGATCCAAAAATGAAAGCTAAAATATATGAAGTAGCAAGTAAGATTGAAATAGGCGCCAAAAAAGAAGAAAATAAATTAAAAGTTGGCAGCAAGTTCGGTTTATGTATAAGTCCATCTAGAGCTGATGTTACTATGGAATTGGCCAGTAAATCTGAAGAAAAAGTTATGAAAGTATGGAAAAAAGCCTTAGATAGAGCGGATAAAATTAATCATGCAGATATAGAGTATAGGCCTATATCACTTGTAGATTTGGCACAAAATTGTCATTCCGTTTCAATGCTTTTGGCTAAAGTGGTTACAGGCAATGTAGTGACAGCAGAATCAAGAGTTGACCAGACATTTGCA
This sequence comes from Alphaproteobacteria bacterium, assembly GCA_021775895.1. Classification (GTDB taxonomy): domain Bacteria; phylum Pseudomonadota; class Alphaproteobacteria; order Micavibrionales; family CSBR16-224; genus JAJFGX01. The sequence goes on from JAJFGX010000099.1 coordinate 11,799, forward strand.
ATGCCTGGTGCAGATACTAATATAGAAACTAGTTTTGCTAGTTCTAGTAGTCGTTTCTACAATACAGAAGCCACTGAAGAAAAAAACAATCTTAGCGAGTTGCATGACAAGGTAAATTTCAGTATAAGAAAAAGCATGTCACCTTCTTTTTAATTAATTATATTTCTTTTTATTAATATCAGCTATAGTGGCTATTATTAATGGAGAGAAAGTAATGGATTTAGTAACAGCGCTTGCAACATATTTTTTAATTTGGTGGATAACTTTATTTCTAGTCTTGCCTAGAGGCGGGGTTGAACCGTTAGATAAGCCTGAGGCTGGTCATGAAGTTGGAGCACCTGCCTCTCCAAAAATTAAGCAGAAATTTATTTGGAATAGTATACTAGCAGGAATAGTCTGGGGTATTGCTTATAGCTTGATTTTATTGTTTGATTTTAATCTGAGAGATGCTTTGCCATGATTAAATATTACATTATATACCCAATATTTTTTATTTTGTTGATGATGTTTTCATTTAAGGTTTTTGCAACTGAGATTGAAAAAAAGGCGGATTTATTCTCTGGTGATATGTGGCAGAGTTTCTGTGCTAAGTATTCAAAAATTGGACAAGATAGCGTAGCTTATCAAGCTGGGGTTGATGCTTATGGTAGGCCAGTTGTCGGGGCAAACATCGGAGATGTTGCTGTAGAAACACCAATAGTGCCAGCAGTAATTCAACTTGATTTAGATGTTAATTTAATGGAGTATTTAGGAATCTCTATGCCTAAAGGTATATTGGGAGAGGCTAAAATAGGACATGTACGTATTGAAAATGGGCAAGTATATTTTAATGATAAACAAGTTGCGGTGACAGAACATGGTGCTTTGCCCGATGTTTGTAAACGTATTAATCAGAATAAAACGGAAATAGAAGATAAAGCAAGTTATACAGATTTAGAGATTTTAAAAAATAATGGAGCAGAAAATGACAGTACAACAAGCAAAGCAGAAGAATAACCAGCAGCAAGGCAAAAAAGCTAAAAAGCCAAAGACTGCAATTACTCCAACTAGAGCAGAAAACTTTCCAGAGTGGTATCAAAGTGTAATTTCATCGGCTGATATGGCAGAAAACTCGGCTACTCGTGGCTGCATGGTAATTAAGCCTTACGGTTATGCAATATGGGAGCATTTTCAGCAAGAACTGAATAGCCGTATTAAAAAACATGGTGTAAAAAATGCGTATTTTCCTTTGTTAATACCATTACGTTTTTTTGAAAAAGAGGCTGAACATGTCGATGGTTTTGCTAAAGAGTGTGCGGTTGTGACTCACCATAGGTTAGAACCTGATTCAGAAAATGGCGGATTGAAACCTGCGGGAGAATTAACCGAACCTATGATAATACGTCCAACTTCTGAAACCATCATTGGTGAGAGTTTCTCTAATTGGATTAATTCATACAGAGATTTACCATTGAAAATTAACCAATGGGCAAATGTTATGCGTTGGGAGATGCGTCCTCGTATGTTTTTAAGAACATCAGAATTCATGTGGCAAGAGGGGCACAATGCTTTTGCAACAGCTACTGAAGCAGATGAAGATTCTAGGAAAATGCTGGCTATGTATGAAGAATTTGCTAAAAATGTCATGGCAATACCAATGATTGCTGGAGAAAAAACAGCTGACGAGCGTTTTCCAGGGGCTGTGGCGACTTATACAATTGAGGCTATTTTACAAGATGGTAAAGCCTTGCAAAGTGCGACATCTCATAATTTGGGGCAGAATTTTTCAACCTCAGCAAATATTAGTTTTCAATCGCAAGATGGTGAAGAAAAACTTGCATGGACAACCTCATGGGGTATGACTTCTAGAATGATTGGTGCAATGATTATGATGCATGCTGATGATGATGGCTTGATTGTTCCGCCTAAGGTTGCTCCGCACCAAGTTTATATTATACCTGTAATTCATGATGATGCTGATAGAAGCGATATATTAAACTATTGCGAAAACCTAAGTAAGCGTCTGCAAGACCAAGATATTAGAGTTGAGCTTGATGCTAGTGAAAAACGTACTCCTGATAAAATGTGGGGCTGTATTAAACAAGGCGTACCATTGCGTGTTGAAATTGGTAAGCGTGAGATGGAGGCAGGAAACATTACGCATACTAGAAGAGATATAGGTCGTGATAGTAAAACTACAGAAACTGTAGATGCTTTTTGTGGCAAAGTTACTGGAATTCTAGATGATATGCAGCAATCTATGTATGATGTTGCCTATGCTCGTACTATGAGTATGATACATGATGTAAAAACACTAGACGAAGCACACGCATTTTTTGCAGATAAAAATAACGTAGGGCAGGTTAGATTTGATGCTAGTTTATTGCAAGATGAAGCTTTTGCAGACTTGATGAAAGAATTTTCAGTTACTCCACGTTGCTTGATTTTTGCGAATGAAGGTAAAGTTCTGGTTGGGAGATCGTATTAATTTATTTTTAAAAGGAGAAAAAACATGGAGCCACTATCAAATATTTTTAATGAAATGGTTGGAAAAAAGCTAGATATTGATGAAGTAAATAAACATCATAAAGGTAGAGTTCGTGTCTTTGATCCAGTAAATTGTATTGGGACATGTGATTATGATCCTACTAGATTGAATATTTACCTTGATGACAAGAAAGTAGTGCAACGCTTTAAGTTGGGTTAAATTTTAACTTATTCTAAGCCAATATTTTATTGACATATTTTATAAAGATGGTATAGTTCCTCAATAGATCATGCTTGATGTGATTCTTTGTATAAAATTAGGAGATAAAATATGGGTGTTATAAAAGTGGATGGTTTAAGCCATATGGATAGCTATCTGGATAAGGGGGAGAATGAAAGTGAAGTGAAAGTTAGTAGCCTCACCTACCCACTGCACAAGGCAAAACATGAATTTGCCAAGCATGCAGTACGTAATGATTTTCCTACAGCTTTTAAATTAGCCTTATTAAGTGCTTTTATAGTAGGTGGTGGAGTATATAGCTCCTTTGACAAAATGGAAGATAATATAAGTTCTGCACAAGCACCACAGGCTTTGGAGCGTATTGCAAATGAAATGACTTCTTTATCTAAACAAAAAGCTGATATTGATAATATTAGAATAGTGCAAGACTCGTTGGAGTTTGATTCTGGTCAGAGTGAGTTTTCTATGTCTGAGCTAGAAACTCTTGAAGATCGTGCTATTGATTCCTTTGAGAGAAGCGCTGGAAAAACACTAGACTATATTTTAGCAAGTAAACATTTATCAGAGACACAAATTAGTGATGCTTGGCATGATTTTTCTGAGAGAGTAGTAGAACCTGAAGATGTTCGTTTTAGATCGTTTAACAATAGCGATGATTATGATTTTGGCTTTGTGAAAGAGTGCAGGGCAGAGGCAACCTCATCATATACTGATAATCTATCAGATTGGAAGCTTGCGAGAAAGATAGATAGATGTATATCCTATGATAGTGGTTCTAATAGAGACATGGTATACTATTCAGTAATGTCTGGTTTGTTTTCTACTCTCTCATTTATTCCTATTCTTGCTTCACTTGAAAGCGGCACAATGAAAAAATGGGCAAGAGAAAAGCCGACTAAAAACAAGAAGCATAAATATGGCAAATACTAATACAAAAATGATAGATGGCAAGCTTCATGAGTGCTTTAGTAGCGACATGGGGATTTTTGAATGGTATGTTCATGAGCTTGGAGCAGAGAGCATTAATCATAAAAACATACATATTTTAGCAGATGGAGACTTTCTACGAGTTTTTAATGATTCTGCAAAAAAAGAAATTTTATATGAAGGCACTATAGATATGGCAGGCATTTATTGCACTGATGGCCCTTATTTGTTAACTGATGACTATGCTAAAAAAAGGGAAATGGATCATGAAATCTGGCAGAGTTTATTTTCAGACAATAAGTTATCAACCTTGATAAGGGCAAAGGATTATCAAGAAATGCTGCAAGATAAAATTAAAGAAGAAAAGCTTACAAAGAAGCAAAATATGCGTGCATATATAAAAATGCGTAATTCTAAATAATTTCAGTTGGTTTTTACTCGCCTCTTATACTATTATATAATTACAATTAAATTTAAAAACTGTAATTAAAATATAGAAAGGGATAAAACCATGAGCAATACTATATTAGAGGCTGGAGTTGTCACTGGCGATAATTATAAAATCCTATTAGAAGCATGTAAAGATGGTGGATATGCTCTGCCTGCTGTAAATGTTGTTGGTACAGATTCCATTAATGCGGTTATGGAAGCGGCAGCAAAAAATAAATCAGATATTATAATTCAACTTTCAAATGGCGGAGGACAGTTCTATGCAGGGGCTGGCATGCCAGATAGTTTTGAAGCAAAAGTTTTAGGCACAGTTTCTGCTGCTCAACACGTACATTTACTTGCAAAACACTATGGCATTTGTGTTGTTTTGCACACTGATCATGCAAATAAAGAGCTGATACCTTGGGTTGAAGCTTTAATTACGCATAGTGAGCGTCATTTTGAATGTACAGGTGTTCCGCTTTACAGCTCGCATATGTTGGATCTTTCAGCTGATGATATTGATTTTAATTTATCTGAATCTGCTCGTTTATTGAAACGTATGGCTCCTTTGGGTATGAGCCTTGAGATTGAGCTGGGTGTTACTGGCGGTGAAGAAGATGGTGTAGGCTCTGATGATGATATTGGAGCGGATAATCCATTGCTTTATACACAGCCAGAGGATTGCCTGCGGGCTTATGAAGAGTTATCACCAATTGGACATTTCACGCTAGCAGCCTCTTTTGGTAATGTGCATGGGGTGTATAAACCTGGGAATGTGAAATTGCGTCCTGAGATTTTGAAAGCATCTCAAGAATTGGTACAGAAAACACATAATACAGGTGTTAATCCATTAGACTTAGTGTTTCATGGTGGTTCAGGCTCTGATAAAGCTAAAATTGAAGAATCTTTGCTTTATGGAGTATTTAAGATGAATATTGATACAGATACTCAATTTGCTTTTGCTAAGGCTGTTGGTGAATATGTAGAGAATAACAGTAAAGCTTTTAAACATCAAATTGATCCTGATGATGGCACTCCATATAAAAAGCTATATGACCCTCGTAAGTTCTTAAGGGCTGGGGAGTTATCAGTAGTTGCTCGCTTAGATGAGGCATGCAGAGACTTAGGTTCTACAGGTAAATCATTGGCTTTAAAAAAAAGTGAAGAATTAGCAGCTTAAATTATGATTTTTAGGGTCTTGACCCTAGTTTTGGATTTGGCAAGGGGTGCAACGCACAACCTCTTCATCTTCTAGCTCATAGAACATAATGAATCCACGTTCTTTGGCTTCATCTAAGTAGTCTTGTTGTAGGTCTTTGATTATAAGTCTATAATTTTCTATCTCTACTAAGATGTCGTGTGCAGATTGAATTTGGAAAGCAATATTGCCTGTAGGAGTTTTGTCAAGAATATCAGTTTTTGGTATCAATACTGTTACTCCAGTATGTATGGTGAACATTACTTGATAATCTGTGATTGTTGTTTCTTGCACCATGGGCTTTTAAATTCCATAAAGTTTTTGTATTATATCTATAGGATAACAGACACTTTATTAAGAAAGTATTGATGAAAGCAAAATGATTAAAAAGAAAATTGCTATAATTGTAAAAAACAAGGCTCTGGCAGAGGTTTTGAAAGAGGAGTTGAGTTCAGATGAAAATGTGATTTCATTTGATGCTAATGCTGAATATCATCTTTGCTTAACCGATAGTGATGATTTATCTGTTGATAATGTTGTTTTTCTTAAAATACCATTACGTATAGGTGAGGTATTAGATAAAGTAAGTAGCTTTTTTCTTAAGCAGGATAATTTAGATATTTCAGATGAAATAAATTTAAATGAATTTATTTTTAAACCGAAAATAAAACTGCTAAAACATGGCAATAATAAAGTTTCTTTAACTGAAAAAGAAACAGATATGTTGCTGTATTTATATGGTAGGCAAGGTAAGACCGTATCTCGTGAAGAGCTTTTAAAACACGTATGGCGACATAATGTAGAAATTAATACTAGAACATTAGAGACGCACGTATATAGGTTACGTCAAAAAATCGCAGAGATTTCAAATAATATTTCATTAATAGTCACAGAAGATTCTGGCTATAGCCTACTTGTTGTAAATAATTAGTAGAATTTATAATTAATGCTTGTGTTTCTTGCTTTGCTGTATTATAAAGCATGAAAGCAAAGGTATTTTAAGAAAGGATAAGAAAATGGCAGTTCCAAAGAAAAAAACTTCAAAGTCAAAACGTAACATGGGTCGTTCGCATCATGCGTTAAAGAACCCTGTATATGCAGAAGATAAAAACACAGGTGAATTTGTACGTCCTCATCATGTTTGTTTAAAGACAGGTATGTATAAAGGCGAGCAAGTTATCAATATTGCAGAATAATAGCTTTTAATTTGGTTGGAGCAGCACGATATTTTATTTGTGCTGTTTTTGACGTTAGGGGAAATTTTTGAAAAGAAAATGTATAATTGCTCTTGATGCTATGGGTGGGGACAACGCACCTAATAGTGTAGTTGATGGCGCAGCAATTTCTTTGAAGCAATATCCCGATATTAATTTTATTTTTGTTGGTGACAAGAACAAAATTGAAGCTTTAATTGCTAGGCATAAAAAACTAGCTAAAATTTCAAAAATTATACATACAGAAGAATTTGTCACAGCTGATGATAAACCTAGCATTGCTCTGCGTAAAAAACGTCAGTCGAGCATGAGCCTTGCAATCAAAGCGGTTGCCGATGGTGATGCAGATTGCGTGGTTTCCGCTGGCAACACAGGGGCATTGATGTTGATGGCTTTGTTTGGTTTGAAGACTTTACCTAATGTGTCAAGACCTGCTATTGCAGCCTATTATCCAACAATGAAAAAAAATCAATATACAGTTTTATTGGATATGGGGGCAAACCTACAATGCTCAGCTAAAAACTTGGCGGAGTTTGCTTTTTTAGGCACTACTTTTGCGCAGGTAGTTTTGGGTGTTAAAAAGCCTAGTGTTTGCCTACTTAATATTGGCTCCGAAGAAATGAAGGGCAAAGATGAAATTAAGGAAGCCGCAACTTTGCTATCAAACTCAAAGTTAGCAGGGGAATTTAAAGGTTTTGCAGAGGGTGACAACATCATGGATGGTAATGTTGATGTGGTCGTAACTGATGGCTTTACAGGCAATGTGACGCTTAAGGCTTCGGAGGGAACGGCGAAAATGATATCATCTATGTTGAAAGAATCATTTAAATCATCACCACTATCTTGGCTTGGCTATCTTTTTATGTTGCCAGCACTTTATAGTTTAAAAAGACGAATTGACCCAAGGCTTTATAATGGTGGAGTTTTTATGGGGTTAAAAGGTTTGTGTGTTAAAAGCCATGGAGGCACAGACGCTCTTGGATTTTCTAATGCCATTAATGTAGGTGTTAAAATGTCGATAGGAGATTTTAACAAGCATCTTGCGGAAACATTAGAAAAAGCTAACTTAGATTCAATAAATAATGATAAAGGATAGTCTTATGAATAAAAAATCTCATATCATTGCTACTGGTGCTTACTTACCGCAAAAAATAATGACTAATAATGACTTAGCTAAAGTTGTTGATACTTCAGATGAATGGATCAGGCAAAGAACTGGTATTATATCTAGGCATATAGCTGAGGGCGAAGAAACTACTTCTTATATGGCTACAAAAGCAGCTATGCAAGCTTTGAATAATGCTGGGCTAACGGGAAGAGATATTGATGGTATAGTTTTAGCGACCGCAACACCTGACATGACTTTTCCTGCATCGGCGACAACGGTTCAAGATAATATAGGTATGGGGGATCATGGCTTTGCTTTTGATATACAGGCCGTCTGCTCTGGTTTTATTTATGCCTTATCCGTTGCAAATAACTTTATAGTGTCAGGTCAAGGAAAACGTATGCTGGTTATAGGCTCGGACTGTTTGACTAAATTGTTGGACTGGGGCGACCGTACAACTTGTGTTTTATTTGGTGATGGTGCAGCGGCCGTTATTTTAGAGGCTCATGAAGATGATGGTAGTGGCAGAGGTATTTTGTCCACTCATTTACATTCAGAGGGTAAGCATTGCAAATTATTATATACTGATGGCGGTGCTTCATCTACTGGAACAATAGGTCATATAAAGATGGCAGGGCAAGATATATTCCGTCAGGCTGTTACTCGTATGAGTCAGGCTGTGGTAGAGGCGTTGGAGACGAATCATTGTTCAGCTACTGATATTGATTGGTTAGTTCCTCATCAAGCTAATATTCGCATCATTGAAAGCGTCGCCAAAAAACTTAAGCTTCCAATTGAAAAAGTTGTCGTAACCCTTTCTAAACATGGGAATACATCTGCTGCCTCAATACCTCTGGCTTTGCATGAAGCTGTTGAAGATGGACGAATCAAGCAGAATGATTTACTGTTAATGGAGGCAATGGGCGGTGGTTTAACATGGGGATCTGCTCTTGTTCGCTGGTAAAAAAACATGTGAAACTAAGCATGAAACTGCGATATTTAGCCTTAGCTATTTTTTTTAACTCTTTGTTATTGACTGTTTTAGATAGCTTGGGTAGCTTACATATATGATTAAAATCAGAACCATTAAATATTAAGGGAGTAATTTTATGAATACAGAGACAGCAACGGTAACTAGAGCAGATCTTAGCCAAGCAGTTTATGAAGAAGTTGGATTGTCTAGAAACGAATCAGCTGAATTAGTTGAAATGGTTTTAGAAGAGATGTGCGGAGCTTTAGAGCGAGGCGAAGTAGTAAAAATATCTTCTTTTGGTACATTCTCTGTGCGTCAAAAAGCTCAACGAATAGGCAGAAATCCAAAAACAGGAGAAGAAGTGCCAATTCTTCCACGTCGTGTTTTAAGCTTCCGTGCTAGCAATACATTGAAAGAGCGAGTTGATAGTAGCAACTAAATATAACGGCTATTAATTTGAAAAATAAAATAATTCTTAAAGGAGTACTTCATGTCACAAAATCTGCACCAAGATAGCTTGGATAAGAAAAATAATAGTGATGTATCTAATGAAGGTGAAACTACAGTTAAAGTTTCTAAAAAAGCTACTCGTAGTAAAAAATCAGTCAGTGCATTTAGGACAATTAGTGAAGTTGCTTCAGAATTGGGAGTTCAACAACATGTTCTACGTTTTTGGGAGAGTAAGTTTTCACAAATAAAACCTTTGAAACGTGGTGGTGGTCGTAGATATTATAGACCAGAAGATGTGCAGTTATTACAACGGATACATAATTTACTCTATGGAGAGGGTTATACTATTCGTGGAGTGCAGAAACTTTTGAAATCTACTAGAGGCAGTGTTGTTGCTTTGGATAAAAAAGTTAAAGACACATCGTTAGCAGGAGCAGAAGAGCTTGCTAAAAGCGTAGCTATCGTAGATGGTGAGAATAAAACTGATAAAGAAGATGTCTCAGAAACAGTTAATTCAGCTATGTTGGCTCGTAGAGAAGTTATGAAAGCAATGCTAAATGAGCTTAAATCTATGCGAAAGCTTATTGATGCATAGATTCTGACTGTCGGACTGTGGCGCAGTCTGGTAGCGTGCTCGTCTGGGGGACGAGAGGTCGTGGGTTCGAGTCCCATCAGTCCGACCATTTTTTAATTAACTTTGAATTTAGTAGGATATAAAAATCTATGTCTCAACACTTTCCACTTATACAAAATAAAGTTCTAAAACCTGCGATTAAAGTACTTACAGATTATCCTAGGGATGATTTGGCTAGTGATGAGGTGTATCAGGCTATGATTGTCGCCTGTGCGAAAGAAAATGTTGAGTGCTTTGCTTGTGATGTTGGGGCTATTCCTGCTATGGATACAGTTGTTGCGACTTTTAAGACAGCTCAGCTTGCTCTCAATTCACAGCTTGGCTATGGACATGTTTTCTTAACTAATTGCGCTCCACGTAAAAATATTATTAGTGCTAAAAGTAAAGGAGAAGGGGTTGTTATTGGTATTTTACCGAATGGTGTTACTTTGTTAACTGTGAATTCTGGCTATGCTCTTGCTCCTTTTGTTAAAATGATTAAAGAAGGAAAAGCACACTTCTTTGAAAGTTGTATTCCAGATGAAGGTTCACAATTTCGGTCACGAGATTTTTTTCCGCTGGCAGCGGCTCAACTTGCATCTTTTTTGTGTAAGCGTTTACATGAATTGGGAGAACAAGCAATTATGGAGATGTTAAAACATGATCAATTACCTAGAATATTAGAAGGCTTTTCTTTGTTGGGCGATGCAATTGATGTGGATAGTGTCTCTGAGATGCCTTCAGGATGTGCATGGTATGTTGATAATTTTGGCAATGTTAAATTAAATATTCTACATGATGACTTATTGAGAACTTATGATTCAGGTAGCAATTTAGTTGTGGCTGTCGGTGGCTCAATTGCTGATGCTATTGTCGGAAGTGCGGGCTTTAGCCAAGGTGAGGGGATATTAGCTCTAACTTGTGGTTCATCTGGTTGGGACGATGGCACTGGAAAAGTTGTTCGCTTTACAGAAGTTTTCTTAAGAGGCGGTAGTGCCGCTAATCTTTTGTCCGATGTTTCTGCGGGAGAGCAATTTTATATAATGTCTAAAGAGGATTTAAAATCAGCTCAAGGAGTATTAAGAGACTCAGGGGTTCAATATATTGGATCTCATAATTTATTTATGATGTCAGAAGCTAAATTAATACAAATGTTTGCTCATTATGGATTAATTAGAAATGGTTATGATAGCCGTGTTCTACGCAAACGTTTAAAAGATAATAGTTTAGTGAGCTTCTTGCAAGAGCATGTCTCTAGGCAAGATGTTGCGTAAGGCTAAAAAATTACTTGTATATCAAGCGCCTAATCAAGCGGTATTACAATACCGCAATGTAAGTTTTTATTTTATATAGCTTTTTATTGTTGACAGACTAGATAAAAGCAGGCATAAAGGCATTGAATTTTAATGTTAAGATTTATATTTGATTAATTTTGATTGATGATGGAGAAAAATAATGAAAACCTATTCAATGAAACCTACTGAGGTTGAAAAGAAATGGTGGATTGTTGATGCTGAGGGAGTTGTCCTTGGTCGTTTAGCAAGCCAAATAGCACTACGTTTACGAGGAAAGCATAAACCGGGTTTTACTCCGCATGTTGATTGTGGTGATAATATTATAGTTATAAATGCAGATAAAATACGTTTAACTGGACGTAAGCGTCAGTTTCATACGCATTATTGGCATACAGGTCACCCTGGTGGAATTAAAAGCCGTACAAAAGAACAAATTCTTGATGGTAAGTACCCAGAGCGTATAGTTATGATGGCTGTACAACGTATGTTACCAAAAAGTACTTTGGGACGTAGACAAATGACTAATCTTCGTGTTTTTGCAGGCACTGAGCATTCTCATGAGGCTCAACAGCCTGAAGTATGGGATATTGCGGCAATGAACCCAAAAAATAAACGCTAGAAGGGGTATATAGAACAATGGCAGAAGATAAAAAAACATTAGCTGATTTAAAAGATACAATGAAAGTTGAAAGTAAATCTGCGAAAAAAGAAGCAACAGAAGATAAAGCTGTTGCAACAACAGAAGTTGTAAAGCTTGAGCCTAAATTAGACAAACAAGGACGTGCTTATGGCACAGGTCGTCGTAAGGATTCGATTGCTAGGGTTTGGATTTTTCCAGGAACAGGTAAAGTAACAGTGAATGGTCGTGATCAGGAACAATATTTTGCTCGTGCAACGCAACGTTTGGTTTTAAATCAGCCTTTTGGTTTGATTGAGAATGCTGGTAAATTTGATGTAATGTGTACTGTAAAAGGTGGCGGATTATCTGGTCAAGCTGGTGCTGTGCGTCATGGTATTTCCAGAGCATTAGTAAACTTTAACCCAGAGTTTCGCCCTAATTTGAAAAAAGCAGGAATGATGACACGTGATAGTCGTATGGTTGAGCGTAAAAAATACGGTCGTCGTAAAGCTCGTCGTGGTATGCAGTGGGCTAAGCGTTAATATTTATAATGTTATAATCTTTATAAAAAGGCATCGTTATTTTAGCGGTGTCTTTTTTTTTTAACTAATGGAGTTTTAAATGATTGGTAAAATTAAAGATAAAGAAGAGTTTTATAAAACTGTTAAAAACCGTATTCACAATATAAATCCTAAGATTAGAGAAGGTGTTTATGTAGCTGATAATGCAGTAGTTATTGGTGAGGTAAGTATTGATGAAGGTAGTAGCGTATGGTTTAACTGTTTAATCCGTGGTGATGTTAATGATATTAAAATTGGTAAACGTACAAATATTCAAGATGCTACGGTTGTTCATGTTTCATCAACTTTGCAAGGTACATATATTGGTGATGATGTAACAATTGGGCATGGAGCTTTAATCCATGCTTGCACTATTGATAATGGTGCTTTTATTGGCATGCAAGCTTGTATAATGGACGGCGCACATGTTGAAGCTGGTGCAATGGTTGCGGCTGGAGCATTGGTTTCTCCAAGAAAAACTATACCCTCTGGAGAATTGTGGGGCGGAACTCCTGCACGTTATATGCGTGATTTAACGCCTGAGGAGAAACAGAATATTACTTCATCGGCAGAGCATTATGTGCGTCTCTCGCAAATATATTTGCAAAAACCATAATATAAGATTACTCTTTAGTAGGTGTTTTTGATTGTTTAAGATGACGGAGAAAAAGATGAAAATTAAGGCATTAGGAATTGTACTATGTGTGGCATTTTTTGCTGTGAGCTGTGTAAAAAGTGGTACGGTTATTAAACCTCCCAAGTCTTCGATGGCTTCACAACAAGAAGAGTTGCTTTTCTCTGCTCAGCCAACTTACGTAAAAAATTCAAAACCTGTAGACAGAGAGATAACTTACAGTCAAGGTGGAGTTACTGTATTTGCTTTAGATGATGATACTACTGCTAGAGGAAAAACTGGTCAGCCAAGATATACTAGACAGAATCAATACCCTATTTATGACGATATGGCTCCAATTACCAGTTATCAGCAATCCAAGCAATCTAATACATCTAATAGCAACGCTATTTATTTTAATCATGGTTCATCAAAATTAAACAAACAAGATAAAAAAATTATACGTAGCCTTGCAAGCCAGCTGAAGGCATCAGGTCGTTCTGCCAATATTGTTGGCTATGCTAGTAATTCTGTTTATACAACTAAAGATCCAATGCAAAAAAATATTATTAACCTTCATATGGGCATTAAGCGTGCGATTGCTGTAACTGAAGAGCTTTACAAATATGGTGTGTCTCCTACTAGTTTAAAGACTTACTCGCAAGGAGATGCACATAGTCGCGGTAATGATAATAAAGATCGTAGAGTAGAGTTTGAAATTGAATAGTTTTTTACGCATTGGAATAGCTGGGCTGGGAACTGTAGGCAGTGCTACGGCTAAAATAATTCAAGAACAAGCGGATATGCTATCACATCGTTGTGGCAAACAGATTGAAATTACTGCGGTAACTGCTAGAGATAAAAGCAAAAATCGTAAAATTGATTTATCTGGTGTTAAATGGCTGGATAGACCTATGGATTTGGCGACTGACCCAAATATAGATGTTGTAGTTGAAATGATTGGTGGAGAAGATGGCGTTGCCCTTGAATTGGTTAGAGCCTCTTTAGAAAATGGCAAACATGTTGTAACAGCTAACAAAGCGATGCTTGCTCATCATGGAGCAGAGCTTTTTGCTTTAGCATCAGAGAATGATAAAATTCTAGCATTTGAAGCAGCAGTTGCTGGTGGAATACCAATTATTAAGGCTGTTCGTGAGGGGTTATCTGCAAATCATTTTTCAGCTATATACGGTATTCTTAATGGAACTTGTAATTATATTTTGACAGAAATGTGGCAAAATGGTTTGGATTTTGAAACTGCCTTGCAACAAGCTCAAGATGCTGGTTATGCTGAAGCTGACCCTAGTTTTGATATTGATGGAGTTGATGCTAGTCATAAACTTGCTCTGTTAACTGCTCTTGCTTTTACTGGTGACCCTGATTTTGATAAGCTTGAAACTGAGGGTTTGCGTTCTATAACTGCTCTTGATATTGATTATGCCACAGAGCTTGGCTATAGAATTAAACTACTTGGAATTACACAAAATACAGAACATGGAGTTATACAAACAGTTTCACCATGTATGATACCAGAAACCGCCAGTTTGGCTAGTGTTGAAGGCTCTTTAAATGCCGTGTTCGTTGATGGCGATCAAGTAGGTACAACTATGTATGTAGGAGCAGGGGCTGGAGGTAGTGAAACAGGCTCAGCCGTTGTTGCAGATATCATAGATATTGCAAGAGGTCATAGATGGCAACATAAGCCATATGTAGAAACAACAACTTATGCACCTAAAGAAGCTCGTACTGGGAAATTTTATCTTCGTTTAATGGTAAATGATGTTTCTGGTGTTATGGCTGATGTTACAGCTATTTTACGAGATCATAATGTTTCTCTAAAATCTATATTACAGTATGGACATAGTGTTGAAGAAAGTGTACCTTTGGTATTAACAACACATGAGACTAAAGAGTGCGGAATACGTGATGCAATAATATCTTTGCGAAAGCTTGATAGTGTGTTGACAGAACCTTGCTTACTACGTATTGAACTCTTAGATTAGAAAACAACACTATAAAATAGAAAGCTTTAACCATGCCACAAGCAGCTACAAATAATATTAATTCTCTTGAAACAAACCCACTTCACGATCGTAACTTAGCGATGGAAGTTGTACGAGTAACTGAGGCCGCTGCCTTGGCCGCATCAAGATTGATGGGGCGAGGTGATGAGAAAGCTGCAGATCAGGCGGCTGTAGATGCTATGCGTAGAGTGCTGAACAGCATGGAAATACAAGGCACCGTAGTGATTGGAGAAGGTGAACGTGATGAAGCTCCAATGCTTTATATTGGTGAAGAAGTTGGATTAGGCACTGGGCTTACAGTTGATATTGCTCTTGATCCTTTGGAAGGAACTACATTAACCGCTAAAGGTGGCCCTAATGCCTTGGCTGTGATTGCAATGGCAGAGCAGGGTGGTTTTCTAAATGCACCTGATGTTTATATGCAGAAAATAGCAGTGGGAGTACCAGTACTTAATGGCGAGATTGATATGGACGCAAGCCCCGCTGAAAATGTTAAGGCTTTGGCTAAATTAAAAGGCGTAGATGTTGATGAATTAGTCGTTTGTATAATGGACAGACCACGTCATGAAGAATTGATTGCCAAAACTAGAGAAGCAGGGGCTAGAATTACTTTAATTACTGATGGAGATGTTAGTGCAGTGATTGCAACTACTGACCCTCTAGCTGGTGTTGATATGTATGTTGGTATTGGTGGAGCTCCTGAAGGTGATTTAGCTGCCGCTGCTTTGCGTTGTGTTGGTGGTTTTATGCAAGGTAGATTATTATTTAGAAATGATGATGAAAAAGCTCGTGCTAATAGATGGGGTATTACTGATTTAGATCGTAAATATGAGTTATTGGATCTAGCCTCTGGCGATGTAACATTTTCTGCAACTGGTGTTACTGATGGTGCGATGTTAAGAGGTGTACGCAAGTTTAATGGTGGTGCTAGCACTCACTCTGTGGTTATGAGGTCAAAATCTGGTACAGTGCGCCGTATTGAAGCTGTACATAACTTTGATAAGAAAACATGGTACTCACTTTAAGAGTTTAAAATGCTAGAAATTCAAAAAAAACAAGTATCAGATTACCAAAATAATTCTGATGTTTTAAATGTTGAAAAATCTGCTATGGGCAAAACTTGGATTTTTCCTGAGGTTGATGAACGTATGGCTCTGGCTATTGCACAAACTTATGAATTACCTAGTTTTATCGCAAGAATCTTAACATCACGAGATATTGACTTTGATGATGTACCTGATTTTCTTGAGCCATCTTTAAAAAATCAATTACCTGATCCTTATGTGCTTAAAGATATGCAAAACGCAGCAGAACATATTGCCGATGCTATTATTAAAGATAAAAAAGTTGCTGTTTTTGGTGATTATGATGTTGATGGTGCAACATCTAGTGCATTATTGAAGCTTTTCTTTCAAGCAATAAATAAAGATATTCTAGCCTATATTCCAGACCGTTTGAAAGAGGGATATGGGCCAAACTCTGAAGCTATGCTACACCTAAAAAATGATAAAAATATTGATTTATTAATAACTGTCGATTGTGGCATTTCTGCCTTTGAACCTTTGGAAGTAGCTAAAAAAACAGGGCTTGATGTGATTGTGTTAGATCACCATACGGGAGAACCAAATATGCCTCCAGCCATAGCGATAGTTAATCCTAATCGCTTTGATGAAGATGGAAAACTTGGACATTTGGCGGCTGTTGGCGTGACATTCCTTGCTCTGATTGCTGTTAATCGTGTGCTTAGGGAGCGTGGTTGGTATAAGGCAGAAAACATAGCAGAGCCAAAATTACTGAGGTGGCTTGATATTGTTGCTCTTGGTACTGTTTGTGATGTCGTGCCGCTTAAAACTGTTAATAGAGCATTTGTTGCCCAAGGCCTAAAAGTTATGGCTATGCGTCAAAATATGGGTATTAGGACATTATCTGATGTTGCTGGTATTGATAGTTTTCCTACAGGATTTCATTTGGGTTTTATGTTAGGGCCTCGCATAAATGCAGGCGGTAGAGTTGGTGAAGCGAGTACTGGTACAAGGCTATTATCAACTGAAAACCTTGAAGAGGCTAAAGAGCTATCACATCGCTTAAATTTTCTTAATCAAGAGCGAAAGGAAATCGAAGCGGATATTTTAGAGCAAGCAATTGAACAGGTAGAACAGCAAAAAGACAATAAATGGTGTGTGGTTGCTCATGGAAAGAATTGGCATGCAGGGGTTATTGGTATTGTCGCATCAAGATTAAAAGAGCGTTATAACTTGCCAGCATGTGTAATAGGTTTTGATGATGATGGAGTGGGCAAAGCGTCTGCTAGGTCAGTAAATACAGTTAATCTTGGTAGTGCTATTATTTCAGCACGTCAAAATGATTTATTAGTTGCTGGCGGTGGTCATAAAATGGCAGCAGGTTTCACCGTGTTGGAAGATAAGCTTGAAGAGTTTAAAGCTTATCTAAGTGAGCATATTAAAACGCAATGTCAGTCCATGCTAATTATTCCAACAATGACGGTTGACGCTGTTTTATCGGCTTCAAGTGTTAATATGGAGCTGTTAAAGAAGATTGAAACTCTTGCACCTTTTGGCACATCTAATCCAGAGCCACGCTTTGTCCTTTCATCAGTTCAGGTAGTGAAAACAAAAATTGTTGGTGAAAACCATATTCAATGCTTTATTAAGGATAGTGGAGTTAGTGGCTCGACAATTAAAGGCATTGCTTTTAGGGCATTAAATACGGAGCTTGGAGACTTATTAATGGGTAGCAATGATAGACCCATACACCTAGCAGGGCATCTTAACATTAATCATTGGAATGGTAATGAATATATTAACTTCCAAGTCGTTGATGGTGCGGCTCTGAAATAAAGCCAATGGCATGAGCTTCTGTGACAGGCTTTCTAGTCGCTGATTTGTCATTATCAAGCTCATACATTCCATCTTCGAGTGTTATAAATAGATTAACATGTTTAGTATGGTAAGCAATTCTCATGTTTTTTTCAGGAAAACCTAGGTGCTTTAAAGCGAATTGTTTTAGTATTGCATGATCTTCGCAATCACCTTTTTTATTAACGATGGTTTCATATGGTGTGGCAAAATAATCCATTGCTCCATAAAAATCTTTATCTTTCTTATACTCGATCGTATTGTTGATATACCAGTCAACTTCAAAGACAAATTCTTTACCTGATAGAGTGTATCCCAAGGTATCTTCTCGTAATTTAATAAATTCTTCTATCGTATCTAAAAAATCATTCATGACCGCAACTTTTGAAGAAATTTGCTGAGTTTTAGCTTGCCTATAAGACATATTATTGAAGCTATCGCTTACATACTGACCATATATTTCTATTTCTAATGAAGATGGTGGTGTTGATTGTATAGCGGTTTCTACAATATTGCTTTCTGGCTGTAGGGGAGCTTCTGGCTCAGTATCAATCATATTATACGCCTGCAAGCAAAAGATTGCAGAGAGGGAGAAAAGAACAGCTTTTTTATAAAATGGTGCTTTCATTTTTAAATCCATATAATTATTTACAATATATTTAATTATATGTCAAATTGATTGCTTTGTCAATTACTATAGGCTGGCTTACTAAAAACAATAGCCTAACCAGCTGATTTTAAAGTTTAAATTTAAATTATTTTTTTGCGGATAGCTGCATTATACCTGAGGCATAATTATCTAAAGTGCTAGAAATACAACCTTTCTCAATAATTATATCTAGCAAATGAAATTGACTATCATCAGCTATAGCTTCGTCCATAGCTGCTTGTAGCTCTGCTCTTGTTTTAACTAAATGACCTTTTCCACCAAGATCGTTGGCTAGTTTTGCAAAGCTCCATTTTCCTATTTCACAGTAATGCTCATCTGGTTGAAATGTTCGTAGCATTTCCCAACCATCATTATTGAATAATAAAATAATTGGTTTTAGGTTGTGACGACGACAATGACCTAACTCCCAGCCTGTCATTTGGAATGCTCCATCACCGACAAGTATTAAAGGGCGAGTGCCACTTGAAAGCTCAATTCCCATCCCTGCTGGCACAGCAAAGCCCATGGTTACATAGTATGCAGAGGCGATTAGTTCGGCATCTTTTATATTCATTGCAGTAAATAGGCAGTCTCCAACATCAGATGTTATTGGCATTGTGCCATGTTTTACAAATAAGTCATTGATTGCACAAGCTATATCATCGGGAGATACTTTCTCTTCATCTATAATTAATGGCTCTTGTTGTAAAAAGCGTCTTTCTATATCTGTCGTATGAATTGGCTCAGCTATAGATAATAGTTTATCAACTAATTCCGTTATTGGAATTTCAGGGTAGAGGTGGGAGCCAAATTTAACTTGTCCATCGGTTGCATGAATAGCTTTACGCATGTCTATACGTTTGCTTGATATACCAAAATTTGTATCTGATAATATTACTCCTAAAAGTAATAAACCATCAGAATTCTCGACTAAATTTGTAACTTCATCTTGCCCTGCAAGTCCTAGATATGTTCCTAAAAACTGACAGTCTAGCTCAGCTAAAAGCCCGCTACCCATGAATGATGTCACTACAGGAACACCTAATTTTTTTGCTAGTTCAGCAATTTTATCTTCTAATCCATAGCGTCTAGTTTCTACGCCAACCATCATTATTGGATTCTTGGCCTGTTTTAAGGTTCTAATAATTTCCTCAGCACTTTCCTTTAAAGAGTCTGGCATAGCTGTTTTTATAGGTAGCATAGGCACGGGTTGTGATTCTTCTGAGACCATGTTTCTTGGGAACTCTATATATACAGGGCGACTTTCCTCTAAGCAGATACGCAATATTTTAGCGATTTCCTCATGTGCTGTTCTAGGGTCGTTCAGTATAAGTTGAGCGACAGTCACTTCTTTATAGATTTCTAGTTGAGAATCTAATGTTTTAGTTTGATGATGTAGTAAATAACCTGATTTATTTTCTTCTGTACCAGGAGCTCCAGAAATAACAACCACGGG
This sequence comes from Alphaproteobacteria bacterium, assembly GCA_021775895.1. GTDB lineage: Bacteria > Pseudomonadota > Alphaproteobacteria > Micavibrionales > CSBR16-224 > JAJFGX01. The sequence continues at coordinate 31,513 of JAJFGX010000099.1, forward strand.
AGATTTCTCAGAGTATGCGCAAGCAACAGCATTAACCATGTTTAATGCTCCAGCACCATATGTGACGACAGCAACGCCAAGCCCTGAATTATATCTGGCCGACGCATCAGCAGCAAAACCAATAGCAGGTTCATGGCTGAAAGTATAGAATGGTAAAATGTTACTTTCTTCCATCACTTTAAAGAATGGCAGGATAAAATCCCCAGGGAGAGCAAAGATCTCTTTTGCTCCATATAGTTTTAAGCCATGCAATAGTGTTTCTGCTAGTTTCATATTAATATACTCCTTTATAGTAGTTTGTAATAAAAATATTACAAACTACGTTCAAACGCCACTTAAGGCTTCGGGCAAAGCCCGCTTCGCAGTCGCTCGTTATACTATGAAGTTATTAATATTCCATCTATAGCTATATATCCTTGATTTCGGTCAATATAGGGCTTTATAAGAGTGGATTTAATTGCTCTTTTGCAGCCGTCAGCAAAGCTTTTTTATTCTCGACGACTTTTACACCGTATTTAGTGGCAACAATATCTATGTTACCTTTACGCCAGAACCCATCAGGGCAACAAACTATAAGCTTTTCTGGGTTTGCTTTGGCATGAATACCAAACTCCAACATACTAATAGGAGATTTTGTATCAGGCTGTAGATACATTAATATTATAGTTGCATCTTCTAGGGCTTGTAATTCCCATTCAACCTGTTCTCTAAAATATGGGTTGTCTATGCTTTGCTCTACAGACATTGAGCCAGATTGACTCCAGTTTTCACGACGTGGATTTAAAATTAGCACATCATAGCCTGCCATTTCTTCTACAAATGCATCTTGCCATTTTTCTGCTTTGCCCATTTCAATAGATCCTGCTAGAAATATAGATGGACGGCTTTCTGATAAATGGTCTTGGTAGGAATTTGGCGCTTGAATATGTACCATTTTATTGTCCTTTTATAACGTCATAAATTATATCTAGTACAACTTCTGTTGCTTCATCAATCAGTACTATATCTTTGCCAGATATAATACGTTTTATGCCTTTACTCAATGGTGGAAGTTTATGGTTTAAGCCATAGGGAATATTGCGTTTTTCTAATCCAGCTGGTAGCTTGCCATGTTTTTCTATGTGTTTTTGTAAACCTGGTGGTAAGTGTTTTTTCTTTGCAAGACCTGGAGGAGTTTTTTTATGTTTATTTTTTGCTTTGTGTTTTTTGTGCTTCTTATGCTTACGACTATGCGTACGTTTTTCATAGTCATCTCTGTCTTCATCATATTTTTTACTTATTGAGTTTGCTTTGTTGTAATATTTCTTAATGATATCTTTTTCAGATTCTGAAAAAACGTGATTAATAACACTCTGTACTATGACATCAGTTTTATTTGTTTGTTTATCCTTATATGCATGAGCATCTTGTATATGGGTAAAAAATAAAACATTAAAAATTGATAATATAAAGATATAATATATATATGTATTTCTTGTTAATTTCATATCAGTACTCCTGTTGCTATCTATGTTGCATCAAGTTGTTTTAGTGCTTGATTAAGCTTGCTTATAGCTATTTCGGCATCTTCTTTACGTTTCTTTTGTTCTGTTATTACTTCTGCTGGAGCTTTAGCAATAAAATTCTCATTTGATAGCTTTTTATCTACTTTATCAATGTCTTTTGATATTTTATTAATTTCTTTCTCAAGCCTTTGCCTCTCTTCTCCGATATCAATAATATCTGCGATAGGGAGAATAATTGTAGCCTCATCAATTATTGTTTGGATTGAACCTTTTGGCGCTTCACCCGTGAACTCTTCTATCGTTTCTAGTCTTGCTAGACGCTTAATTATTTCTTCATTGTTATTTATACGGTCTTTAGTTACGCTTGAGGCATCACGAAGTTTCATATGAATAAAAGCAGCAGGTGGAACATGCATATCTGCACGTACACTTCGAACAGTAGTAATAAAACGAATAACCCAGTTCATTTCATCAGTTTTATTTTGGTCTATAGCGCTTTCTTCAAACTGAGGCCATGATTGTGTCATTAACCATTCATCTTTAGTTGTTTCTGCTGGATTTTTATCATGTAAATGAGCATGAAGTTCCTCAGAAATAAATGGCATTATAGGATTAAGCATTAGAATGATTTGATTGAATGTGTAGGCTGCGGTCGCTCTAGTTTCTGCCTTTGCACTCTCATCTTCACCACTTAACAAAGGTTTTGTGATTTCAATGTACCAGTCACAAAAAGTACCCCATGCAAATTGGTATAGTAAATTAGCCGCGTCATTAAACTTAAAACTATCTAGAGCAGTCGCACATTTCTTACTTAACACGGCAAGCTCGCTAATAATCCAGCGATTAACAGTATGGGTTGTTGTTGATGGATTAAACTCTGGAATAGGTTTACATTCATTCATTTCGCAATACCTAGCAACATTCCAAAGTTTTGTTGCAAAATTGCGGTAGCCTTCGATACGATCTTTAGATAGTTTTATATCTCGACCTTGGGTTGCTAACGCAGCTAGTGTAAAACGTAGAGCATCAGTGCCGTATTCATCAATGATATCAAGAGGGTCTACAATATTACCTTTAGTTTTAGACATCTTTTGTCCATGTTCATCTCGAATAAGGCCATGTATATAAACTTTTTTAAATGGAACATCGTCCATGAAATGAATTCCCATCATCATCATTCTGGCAACCCAAAAGAATATAATGTCAAAGCCTGTAATTAATGTATCAGAAGGGTAGTAGCGTTGTAATTCTTTGGTGTCATCTGGCCAACCAAGCGTAGAAAATGGCCATAAAGCAGATGAAAACCATGTATCTAGCACATCTTCATCTTGAGTTAGTTTTATATTTTCGCCAGCTTCGGCTTGAGCTTCTTCTTTGGTTTCAGCAACGTAAACTCCGCCATTTTCATCGTACCATGCAGGAATTCTATGTCCCCACCATAATTGACGAGAAATACACCACGGTTGAATATTTCTCATCCACTCAAAATAAGTATTTTCCCAGTTTTTAGGCACAAATTCAGTCTTGCCAGTTTCCACAGCTTCAATAGCAGGCTTTGCCAGAGTTTCTGCATCACAGTACCATTGATCGGTAAGCCATGGTTCAAGTACAACAGATTTACTTTTTTCATCATAGGGAACAGCATGCGTAATATTTTCAATTTTACTTAGCAGTCCAAGTTCTTCAAACTCGGCAACAACTTTTTTACGAGCCTTGAAACGATCTAAGCCTTGATACTCTTCTGGAGCATTTTCATTTATTTGTGCATTAGCATCAAGAATATTTATAACTTCAAGATTGTTACGTTTACCAACTTCAAAATCATTAAAATCATGGGCAGGTGTAATCTTTACAGCCCCTGTACCTTGTTCAGGGTCAGCATATTCATCAGCAACGATTGGAATTTCTCGCCCAACAATCGGAAGTTTAACCATTTTACCAATAAGGTCTTTATAACGGTCGTCATCAGGGTGTACAGCAATGCCAGTATCACCAAGCATGGTTTCTGGTCTTGTTGTACCAACTTCAACAAATTTTGTAGGGTCTTCAACTAATGGGTACTTAAAATACCACATATTCCCTTGTTTTTCGATAGATGTAACTTCTAAATCAGAAACTGAAGTGTGTAGAATAGGGTGCCAATTTACAAGTCGTTTATCTTTATATATTAAGCCTTCTTTATAAAGCTGAATAAAAACCTTAGAAACAGCCTTAGACATTCCATCGTCCATTGTAAAGCGTTCACGCTTCCAATCTGGTGTTCCACCTAGGTGACGAAGTTGTGTCGTAATCGTACTTCCATACTGTTCTTTCCATTGCCACACACGATCTAAAAATTTTTCACGCCCTAAATCATGTCTGCTAGTGCCTTCAGTATTTAACTGTTTTTCAACCATCATTTGCGTAGCTATTCCAGCGTGGTCAGTTCCAGGTTGCCAAAGAACATCATCTCCACACATACGGCGATATCTGGTTATAATATCTTGAAGAGTAATTGTAAGAGCATGACCAACATGTAAAGAGCCTGTAACATTTGGTGGAGGCATCGGGATTGTGTATGCTGTTTTACTGCTTTCTATATCACAAGCAAATACACCACTATCTTCCCAACGTTTGTAATGTTTAGATTCTACGGCTTTTGGGTCAAATGTTTTATCCAGCATTTTTATTACCTTAAATTTAATAAATTAAACTGTTGCTTCAGGGCCAACTATCATAATCATTTGGCGACCTTCCATTTTGGCATCTGTTTCAATTTTAATTATATCAGCAAGCTCTTCTTTTAAGCGGTTGAATATTTTCATTCCAACGTCAATATGAGCCATTTCACGCCCTCTAAAACGCATAGTAAATTTTACTTTATCACCTTTTTCTAAGAATTTATGAGCATTTCTTAGTTTTACTTGGTAATCATGCTCTTCAATTGTTGGACGCATTTTAAGTTCTTTTAAATGTACAATTTTTTGTTTTTTGCGAGCTAAATTTGCCTTTTTTTGTTGATCATACCTATGTTTACCGTAGTCTATGATTTTACAAACTGGTGGCTCTGCATTTGGAGAAACCTCAAGTAAGTCAAGTCCTGCACTAGAAGCTCTAGATAGAGCATCTTCTATAGACAATACACCAAGCATCTCTCCTTCTTCATCAATTAATCTAACTTGGTTGTTTGTAATGTCTTTATTTATTCGAGGACCTTGTGGGCCTCTTTTAGGTGGGTGTGCTATGGTGTTTTCTCCTTATTTTATTAAAACTAATCATCAACTATTGCAAGATGAACGAATCATCATGCATTAGATATATCACAGATTACGCATATCATTATGTTTTTTCAAGAGGCGAGCGTGTTTCATTGTGCAGAAACTCTATAGTTTCATCAAAACTTAAGAATTTTTGCTCTTTTTGCCCTAATGTACGTATAGCTGTTTTACGTTCATCTTTCTCTCTAGCACCAACAACTATTATATGTTGCACTTTCGCAAGGCTATGCTCTCGAATTTTTCTGTTAATTTTCTCATTACGCAAGTCGAGTTCAACACGCATTCCTTTGGATTTTAGAGTGTCATAAACTTCCTCTGCATAATCATCAGTCTCGCCAGTAATTGTGGTGACAACTGCTTGGACAGGAGCTAACCATAAAGGGAATTTTCCAGCATAATTCTCAATTAAAATGCCTATGAAACGTTCCATAGAGCCTAAAATAGCTCTATGTAGCATAACAGGGCGATGTTTTTGTCCATCTTCACCAATATAATTGGCATCTAATCTTTCTGGCAGGACAAAGTCTAGTTGTAAAGTTCCGCACTGCCAGTCACGACCAATTGCATCTTTGAGAACAAATTCAATTTTTGGGCCATAAAATGCACCTTCACCAGGGTTTATACTAAAAGTTAACCCTGCTTTTTCCAGAGCTTGACCAAGTGCATCTTCAGCTTTGTTCCATGTTTCATCTTCACCCGCTCTCACATCAGGACGAGTAGATAGTTTTACTGCAACGTCTTCAAATCCGAGATCTTTATAGACAGATAAAAGTAAATGACAAAAGCTTAAGGTTTCTTCTAGGATTTGATCCTCACGAACAAATATATGAGCATCATCTTGGGTCATTTGTCTAACACGCATAATGCCGTGCAATGCACCGTGAGGTTCATTGCGGTGACAGCAACCAAATTCAGCCATGCGTATAGGTAAGTCACGATAGCTTTTAATTCCTTGCTTGAATATTTGCACATGTGCAGGACAGTTCATTGGTTTAATTGCCATGTAGTTTTTAGGCTCTTCATTAAAAATAGAGCCATCATCTTCAATATTTGGCACAACATCAGGTACAACAAACATGTTCTCACGAAATTTTGACCAGTGACCTGATTGTTCCCAGAATTTACTATCTAACAGCTGAGGAGTTTTAACCTCTTGATATCCAGCATCTTGCAGACGACAACGAATATATTTCTCTAATTCTAGCCAAATTGTATAGCCTTTATCATGCCAAAATACGCTACCTTGAGCCTCTTCTTGCAAGTGGAACAAATCCATCTCACGACCAAGTTTACGGTGGTCACGTTTTTCTGCTTCATCTAGCATGGTTAGGTAGGCTTTAAGCTCTTTATCATTTCGCCATGCAGTGCCATAAATCCTATGAAGCATTGCATTTTTACTGTCGCCACGCCAATAAGCTCCCGCAACTTTCATAAGTTTAAAGGCAGTGCCAATATGTTTGGTTGAGGGTAGGTGAGGGCCACGACAAAGGTCATACCAATCACCTTGTTTATATACAGTAACATCTTCATTTGCAGGCAAGTCATAGATTATTTCAGCTTTGTATTTTTCACCTTTATCGCTGAAGTGCTTTATGGCTGTTTCTCTATCCCAAACTTCACGAATGAACGGTTCGTTTCGCTCAATTATTTGACGCATTTTTTTTTCTATAGCAGTTAAATCCTCTGTGGAGAATGGAATTTCACGAGCAAAGTCATAGTAAAAACCATTTTCAATAGATGGGCCTATAGTGACTTGAGCATCAGGAAACAGTTCTTGTACAGCCTCCGCCATCACATGAGCGGTATCATGACGTATCAATTCAAGAGCTTCATCAGAATCTCGTGTGATAATATTAACGCTAGCATTTTCTGTAATTTTAGCCGATAGATCAATTAAACTATCATTTTTAATTATAGCAAGTGCTGCTTTAGCAAGGCTGGAGCTTATAGTTTTGGCTATTTCCAAGCCAGTTGTGCTATTACTAAATTCCATTTTTTTGCCATCAGGCAGAGTAATTACAATCATTTTTTGTGTCTGTTTTTCCAATTGAGAGGACATTATTATCTATCCATTTTTAATTAATTTTAAACCTAGTTTTTATATTAGCACGGTATATTATTATTATCATCTTAAATAATCATATTATTGACATAATACCCCATATGTGTTAGAGTTATTCTTTATATATAACGAAGAGTAATTTTAATGGTCAAAGAGACAGTAAATAATAAGGGTATTCCAAAGCCAGTGCTAATAGCACAAGAGGTTTTAGATGGCTTTAAGAATGATCC
>JAJFGX010000100.1 GCA_021775895.1 Alphaproteobacteria bacterium
TTCGGGGTGCATTTCAATTTCTAGACGGCTATGAGCGTAAAGATCCAATCGCAATGGCCTCTGGTGTTGCCTTCATTTTTGGCTCTATCGCTATGTATTTTGGTGATTGCAGCATAAGAAAAGAAAAAGCCAATAAACCTAAATATAAATATATAGACAATAAAAGTGACAAACCTAAAAGTATTACACCTATTATAGATACTTTCCGTTCCCATGCTACACATGTAGCATGCCCTATAAAAGTATTAACTCAAAAAACCCATACTAGAAAACCATCAATAAAACACAAGCTACATAAAAGTCATATAATAAAACTATAAAAGCACCTCTTTTACATTTTATTAACTAAAATACCGCTATAATTACATATGGAAAAGTCTGTATTTAGTGGCTATTCTATTAAAGCCTTATCTGGTCTACTGAATGAGTTAAAACAGAACCTTTAATTAATAATAAACCAGTAACAAATAGGATAAAGCCATGAACGATGATGAAACTAAAATAGATGAGATGAGAAAACTTATTGATAATGAAATTGGCTATATTGTACTTATTACAGATGCAAAAGACGATGATTCTAATGATATTTGGATTTATGCATCTATCCCCCCATCTAAATATGAAGAGTTTCTAAAAGCAGAAGCATTAGGAGCGTATAATATATATGATTTCGGTAGCATACTTGAAATGGGCGAAGGTAAAACTCCACCAGAAGAGATTATAAAAAAGATGGAAGAAGAATATGGTACAAACGATCAATTTGAGAAAATATACAAAGAAACAGTCAATACTTTAGCTAAAAATCCTTTAGAAGTCATAGCTGAAAAATCCAACAAACTTAATAAATAATATGTGATTATATTTTATTATCACATATAATAAATGGTATTTCACTAATCGTGATTTATTCTAACAACCCTAAATTCAAGGAGTAATAATAATGCAAAAATATAAGAAATTTATTATAACCATGGCTGTTTGTTCTGGTTTAGCCGTGTCAGCTGCCTCTATTGCCTATGCTGAAAATGGTGAAGAACTACGTAAACAACACCATCAAAAAGTAAAAAAATATAGGGAGAATCAACACCAGAAAATCGAGGATTTTAGAGAATCTGAGCATGATAAGATTCAAGAACACAGAAAAGATGACTATAAGCATATAAAAGATAAGCGTGCTGAGTACCACGAAAGAACTCTAGAAATGCGTAAAGAACATAATGAAAAAATGAGAGATCTAATAGCTAAGGATCCAGAGGCCGCTCGCAAAGCTCATAAAGAATTTCAAGAGAAGATGAAAGAACATCATGGTGACTTTAAAGGTGACATACATGATTATCGTGAATCAGAGCATGAAAAACACAAAGAATACAGAAAAGATCGCCGTGAAAAGATAAAAGACCATAAACAAGAAACACGAGAAAAAATTCGTGATAATCGCAAAGAACGCAGAGAAGATATTCATGAAAATCGTAAAGAACGTAGAGAAGATATTCATGAAAATCGCAAAGAACGTAGAGAAGGTATTCGTGATAATCGTAAAGAACATCGTGAAAAACGTCATGAAAAAAGAAAAGAACACAGAAAAAACTAATTTATAATCTTATATAGTCTTATAAATGTCTGATAGCTAAGGTACAATATACCTAATTCTATCAGACATTTTTTTATGATTAAATATCACCTAATCTTATAAGAGGTACTTTATAACCATCTACTGGCTCTTCATCTTCATAGTATATGGCTGTAATAGTTGCAACATTTTTAATATGAGGCATTAAATCATCTGTGACCTCATGATCTAAAAGTATGCCTTCGCTATCACCATCATTAAAAACCATTACAAATAGTTTAGTATCAGCGTAGAATTCAACACGCAATAACTCAGCAGGAAACGGTTCGTTACTTGCAAAAATTAATTCTTTATCATTTGATATAATAAGATCCATACCCATAGTAGAATTATTATCTCATAATTACATGATGCTTTATAGAGTATTCTTTCTTTGTGCTGTAAAATTAACAGCAACGGCTGCCGATGATGGTGAAACCTTATTAGTACGTTCTGCAATCATAGGAGATGAACCACTAACAGTCATAGAAGCAACGGAGCTTATATTACTTGGCTCATATTCTTTAAGATTTGATAATCTCACAATACAGTTCTCCTTTCTCTAGAACGAATCATCTTATTTAATTTTTATCTATAATATACATAATGACACATAATTAAATAAAAGTCCAGAAAAAAGAGTCATGATCTATTAAAATCATGACTCTAATTTATTCTATTAATAATAAGTATTAAGCTGCACGTATATCCGTCAAGAAGGTTTCCACTTCTGATTTCATACTCTGAGAACGCTCTGCAAGCTGTCTAGCTACTTCTAATACCTCTGTAGCTGCTTTACCAGATTCTTCCGCAGCACTACTAACATTAGCAATATTATCAGTTACTTCACCTGTACCAGATGCCGCTTCCTGAACATTACGAGAAATGTCTTGTGTAGCAGATGTTTGCTCTTCCATCGCCGCTGCAACAGCAGTCGATGCAGCACTCAAGTCTTCGATAATGCGACTAACATCTTCAGTTGCTGTAACAGCATGATTTGTCTCTTTTTGAATAGTTTCAATCATGCCACGAATCTCTTCTGTAACTTCCGAGGTTTGAGCAGCCAAGTTCTTAACTTCACTGGCCACAACCGCAAAACCTTTACCTGCATCGCCAGCTCTAGCTGCTTCAATTGTTGCATTCAAAGCCAAGAGATTTGTTTGCTCCGCAATATCAGTAATCAAACCGATAGCTTCACCTATTTTTCCTGCAGCCTCAGATAAACGACTTACCGTTGCTTGAGATTCAGAAACTGACTTCGAAGCTATTTGAGTATTTTCTCCAGATTTATTAATCTGTTGAGCAATCTCTTGAATAGAAGAAGTAAGCTCTTCTGTCGCAGATGCAACATTCTGAACATTTTCCCCTGCTTGCGTAGCGGCTTGAGATACGCTAGCTGATTGTTGATTCGTTTCTTCAGCCAAAGAACTCATAGATTGTGAAGTTGCCTCCATCTCAGTTGCTGCCGCAGATAAACCTTCTAGAAGCTCAGATACTTTAGCATCAAAAAGATTAACCATTTCTTCAATACGTTCGCCACGCTTGATTTTTTCTTGATTCTCTGCTTCTTGTGCGGCTGTTAATTTTCTAGCTTCTATCCCATTTGCTTTAAAGACTACCAAAGCTCTAACCATTTCGCCAATTTCATTAGCAGTTTCTTCAGGTAATTCTGCTTCCAAATCACCCTCTGCAAGATGTGTCATTGAATCAACAACTCCACTGAAAGAAGCATTAATACTACGTATAATAAGTACTGACAGAGCAAGAACAACTGCAATAGATACTAATGCAATGGCAAGAGCCAAAGTCATTTTAGATTTAGCACTACTATTTGCTGCGGCCATCTGAGTACTTAAATCTCCAGCAATTTTATCTTCCATTGATTTTAAACCATTAATTTTTTTAGTAATAGTATCAAACCAATATTTACCCTGAACACCTTGCAAATCTCCAGAAATAGCACTTTCGTTTGCAATATTACGCATTCTTTCGACTTCTTTAGCCTCAAAAGTATTCATAACTTCATTAAACTTTGATATTTGATTAGCCGTTGCATAAGAAAGAAATACACCATTATAAATACTTTGAGTATTTGCAAGTAATTTAAACTTATTCCCGGCTTTAGCACTAAATTGTCCTGCAGAAAAACCACCTGCACCAACAGCACGCTCTACTCCAGCAAGCTCTTTACCATTTAGAAAATTAGTGTAAGCAACTAAACTAACAGTAATGCCAGCATTTTTACTAAGGTGTCCCATATAACCAATAAGAGAAATATTCTTAGCATTCAAACCTGAGTAATAAGCGATAGCTTTAGCTGTAGGAATAGACAAGCTATCCACAGATCTACGTATATCATCAATTTTAGCAAGATCAGATAAAATAGCATTAAACTTTTTATTAAAGGTTGCATCAAATTGGCTTGCGTCAAAGCCTTTGAGATATGCCTCTAATACTTCTCTTTTCTCATCTGTATCCTTACGCTGATTCGGTAAAGCTTCAACAAATTTTGTACCATGACTTCCTAAAAAGCCCGCAGTAGCACCACGTTCTTTTTGCTGTTCATGTACTAAATTACTCATAGTTACAGAAAGTGCCGTCAAGGTCGAAAGCTGTTCTAAAGAACGAACAGTTTTTACCTCTTGTAACACAACTTGCCCTGCAAACAATACAGCAACCAATGCGGGAACAAATGCCACGAACATAATTGCCCGTGAAATCTTCATATTTTTAATAAAATTCATGTAATTAACTCCTAAAAAATTTCAACAAATTAGTTTTAGTTAGCAGATTTCATCAAATCAAAGTTTGCACCAAGCACAAACCAGAATTTTTCTGTATCTACAAAAGCTGCTGGAGCTGCATTATCTGCATTAAAATCAGCATACTTAAGTTGAATATAGTAGTTATTCATGAATTTTTTCTTAATAGAGACATCATATTCGTCACCATAATCAGCTGATCCATTCTCAGCATCAAATTTGTGGTAAACAAAATTAAGAACTGTGCCATCAAGATATTCATTCATGCCACTAACTTTATATTGAAGACCTACATAGGCATCTTCAATACCACCAGCAGGTGCGGCTAAGAATTGATCTGTCCAACCATTGAATTTATGTAGCGTTGCAAGTGGAGTAGAGAAAGAAACCCCAGCGGTTGCATCAGCTTCCATAACTTCATAACCAGCAGTCAGTTTAAAGTTTTTATACTTAATATACGGGTTAATATGATAGTAATCAGCATCATAATTTGTTGGGTTAACCCCACCATCATCTTGAGTCGCCCACTCACCATAGTAACCAAACATGAAGTCTTCATTAAGTTTATGAGAGCCTTTCAAGTTAAGACCAAATGTTTCTGAGTTTAAACCCGCAGATTCATCAAAGTTCATTTTATAGTAGTAACCTGTAACTTCACCAAGAGTGTCTTTAAGCCCAGAATATGTAATGTTTGCCATATGAGTATCAGTTTCTAGGTCACCAGGTTTAGAAACCGAATCGTCACCAAATACTCTATTAACATTAGTAGAGTAACCATAGAATACTTTAGTATCTGGAATTGAAGTATTAACTACGCTAACACCATCATGAGTTTGATCATTTTGACGCCATCCAACTGTTCCAATAAAACGCAAATTACCAAGATTGATTTTTTGGCGACCTGCTTTAATAGTTGTATCAAAAGCTGAATACTTTAAATAAGCCTCATTAAGTTCTGTAATCTCTGCATCAGCAACAACAGGTCTGGTCGTTTTACTATTTGTTGTGTCATTAAATGCAGTACCGCCAAGATGTGTTATGTTTTGCACTTCAACTTTACCTGACAATCCATAAAAATCACCTGTTTCATAGCCAAAATTTGTTCTAAGTGTTGAAGCATGTGCATCATCAGTAATGCCAGCTTTATCCATTTGATCTACATTTTCATACCTATATCTAAAATTCATATAAGCAGTTCCACTTTGAAAGGCTTCAACAAGTTTATCTGCAGCATAAGAATCTGTAGAAGGCACTGTTACACAACCCATTATAGCTACTATCGGCAATATTTTTTTCATAGACATAGTTTTTCTCCATTTTTTTAAGCATTTACCATTTAAGTTCGAAGGCACAAAAACATGCACCAATCAATCCAGAAAGAATTAACAAACTTAGTAGAGCATATAAAAATATTATTGTATAGCTATAAAATGAAGAAAAACTATTGACCTAATCCTTATATATATGTAGGAATGAATAATAGTTATTTTATAATGCTATATTTAAAGAATGCGGGCGTGGCGAAATTGGTAGACGCGCTAGATTTAGGTTCTAGTGCCTTTTAGGCGTGGGGGTTCAAGTCCCTTCGCCCGCACCACTTTACAATAATGTATTGTAGAAAATTAACCTGAAAAATTATTTTAAAGAGAGTGAAATCATGCAAATCAAGCAAATTAAAGAAAAAGACTTAGAGCGTCAGTTTTCAGTAACTATGACAGCTGAAGAAATTGATGAAAAAGTAAATGACCGCTTGAAAGAAATAGGTACAACCGCAAACATAGCTGGCTTCCGCCCTGGTAAAGCACCACTAAGCATACTAAAATCCAAATATGGACAAGCTGTAATGGGCGAAGTATTAGAACGTGCTGTAAATGATAGCTCTATGAAAGCTATCAATGAAAATAAAATAAAACCTGCGATGCAGCCAAAAATAGAAGTGACTTCTTTTGAAGACGGTAAAGGTCTGGAATACACAATGACAGTTGAGATACTGCCTGAGATTTCACTTACTGACATTAAGAAAATCAAACTAGATAGAAATAGCGCTGAGCCAGACAAAAAAACAATCGACGAATCACTAGGTCGTATCGCTGCTAATGACAAAACTTTTGAAGAAGTTAAAGAAAAACGTGCCGCAAAAAAAGGTGAAGCACTTGTAATTGACTTTGATGGTAGCGTTGATGGTAAGGCTCTTCCAGGAATGAAAGGCGAAGATTATACACTAGAGCTTGGAAGTAATAGCTTTGTTGATACTTTTGAAGAGCAACTTATTGGAAGTAAGGCTGGGGATAAAAAAACTGTAACTGTTACATTCCCAGAAAACTACGGTAACAAAGAGCTATCTGGACGTGAAGCTGTATTTGAAGTTAATGTAAAAACCTTGAAAAAAGTTGTTGCACCAAAAATAAATGATGATTTAGCAAAAAAAATGGGCTTTGATGACCTAAAAGCCCTTACAGAAGCTGTCACTACTCAAATAAAATCAGATTATGACCGTATGAGTCGCTTACATGTAAAGCGTCAATTATTAGATATTTTAGATCAAGAACATAGCTTTGATATTCCAAAAGGTATGTTAGATGCTGAATATGAGAATATTCTACATCAATTAGCTCACCAAAATGGTGAGCATGAACACGGGGAACACTGTGATCATGAAAAAGATCTTAGCGAATCAGAGAAAAAAGACTACCGTAATATTGCAGAAAGACGTGTAAAACTAGGCTTAGTACTGGCTGAAGTCGGTCGTCAAAATAAAATAGAAGTAACACAAACAGAGTTACAACAAGCCGTTATTGCTGAGGCTCGCAACTATCCTGGGCAGGAAAAGAACGTATTTGAATACTATCAAAACACGCCTCAAGCCTTAGAATCTCTAAAAGCACCACTTTATGAAGAAAAAACAGTTGACTTCATTCTGGAAATATGTTCTGTTACAGAAACTAAAGTAAGTTTCGAGGAGCTATTAAAGCTTGCAGAAGATGCTGAGAAGCCAAGTACGGATAAAAAGGCAAAGAAAAAAGCTGAGCCTAAAAAATCCAAGCCTGCTACTACAGCTAAGAAAACTTCTGCTAAAAAAGCAACAAGCTCTAAAAAAGAGACAACAAGTAAAAAAACAGATAAATAAAAATCTGTTAGAACTTGTGAAGCATGAGGGTGCAATAATGTCTTACTACTAGTTTTTGACTAGTAAGATGGAAAGACATAAAGGTTAATTTTTGTAGTAATATTTATTGCTAATTACATTTGTTGTGATTATGTTTATAAACTGTTACTTACTTAAACTAAAATAAAAAGACTAAAAACAAGAAAGGTACGTAACAAATGAAGAACGAATATAACCAAGCCAGTCATGATGATGCTCAACTTAGAGCAATCAAAGGAATGTTTGATAACTTATCACCAGACGCTCAAAAATCTCTCACAGATTCTGTAGCTCCTACAGCAACTCACCTACCGCAGATTGAAGAGCAAGAAGGTGGTCGCACAACTAGATGGGATCTACTATCACGCCTATTAAATGACCGTATTGTTCGTATTGATGGTCAAGTTGATGGCGCTATGGCAATCGTTGCGCAAGCTTCTTTACAGTACTTAAACTCTCTTGATCAAAAGAAACCAATCACTATGATTATCAATTCTCCTGGTGGTTCTGTACCTGATGGTTTAGTTATTTATGATACAATGCGTGAAATTAAAGCTCCTGTACATACTCAAGGTTATGGCATGATGGCATCTATGGGTTCTTTACTATTGGTTGCTGGTGAAGAAGGACATAGATCTATGTCTAAGAATGCTCGTATCATGATTCACCAAATTGCTGCAAGATCAGAAGGTAAACTTGCTGATATGGAAGCATCTAATGACTTCACTGAAGAATTATACGAACAACTAGTTAATGCTTATGTTGGTCATACAGGCGTTGAAGCTGCTGACTGGTATAATGACCTGTTAGTACGTGATAACTGGATTTCTGCAGAAGAAGGCATGAAAATAAACTTTATTGATTTTGTTCAACCTCAAAAAACTATGCCATATGAGCATAAAATTGACAAAACTAATAGTGTTGCGAATGAAACTAACACAAAACACCGTGTTAAATTCCGTGACCTAGCAAAAATCAAAATTGAAGAAATCTATCAAGCCCGCCTAGCTGCTGGTGACAACGGTAGAAACATGCAAGAACTGGCTAAAATGGCAGGTAACAACTCAGCTGCTAATAATAACACTGCTACAGTTGCAAGCACTGTTAAAACCCCTAAATCTAGTAGATAACACCTAATTTAGAAGCTTTTATCTAATTTAAACCGCCTCTTGATTATAAAAGAGGCGGTTTTTATTGTTTTGTATTGCAAACTACTATGTGTCATGGCATTCTTAAAGCTGTTCTAATTTTGTACTATAAATAACAACAAAGGAGAGAGATAATGAGTGAATTTAACACACCAGTAGCAAGCAATTTAGTACCAATGGTAATCGAACAAAGTGCCAGAGGAGAGCGTTCTTTTGATATTTATTCAAAATTACTTAAAGAACGTATTATTTTTGTAAGCGGTGAAGTCCATGATGGTATGTCCAGTTTAATATGTGCTCAATTATTACATTTAGAATCTGACAATCCCAATAAAGATATATTCATGTATATTAATTCCCCTGGTGGCGTTGTAACCTCTGGTCTAGCGATATATGACACTATGCAATATATTAAGCCAGATGTAGCTACTCTATGTATGGGACAAGCTTGCTCCATGGGTTCTTTATTACTTGCAGCAGGTGCAGCAGGTAAAAGATATAGCCTGCCAAATTCTCGTATCATGGTACACCAACCATCTGGAGGCGCTAGAGGTCAAGCAACAGACATTGAGATTCATGCTCAAGAAATTCTTGATTTACGCAAACGCTTGAACCAAATCTATGTTAGCCATACAGGACAAAAGGTTAAGGATATTGAAAAAGCACTAGAACGTGATAATTTCATGGATCCTCAAACTGCAAAAAAATTCGGGTTAATTGATGATGTTGTAACT